>DNNS01000143.1:5665-6241 GCA_003497555.1 Spirochaetia bacterium | reverse complement strand
CCGGGCGTCCGCGAAAAACACGCTCATCCAGCGCCGTTCGGATATTTTGAAGGTAGAAAGATCGCTTTCATCAAGTGTGGAGAAATCCCGGCCCACATAGCGGCTTACGTACTGCTGCAGGGTATTTTTTTCAGTTGTGTCCTGAATCACAACATGGAACTCGTTATCCAGCCAGGTCGCTTTCAGGGAAAAGAATCTGCCGTCCCTGCCGCCGGCTGTGGCAGTGCTGTTCTTGCCGGGTTCCAGATCGATAATCGCCTGGCCCAGGACCGGGTCTTTTGATTTGGCCAAAACCCGGGTTTTGCAGCCCACGGCCTGATCTTTTTTTATGCCGAAATGATCTAAAAAAATATCATTGGCAATGGTGATTATTCCATCGGCATTGATGCGCAAAAGAATAATATCAAGACCTGCGAAGAAGCAGTTATCGCGATTATTTTCCATAATTAAGTGATCCCCCTGAGAATGACAAGATCATTTTATCATGACGATTAGGCCATTTCAACGAGAGGGAAGACTTACAATGTCCCGGTTTTTGTTTTATGGTTTTTTTCTACGATAAAAGGCATAAAAATA
>DNNS01000143.1:0-5537 GCA_003497555.1 Spirochaetia bacterium | reverse complement strand
AATTATAGAGCATAATATGCAGCAGAAAAATGATGATATGAATAAATTATCAAAAAAACCTTCCAGAACAGCCAACACAGGCAAGTATGAAAAATCCGTACATCCTGAAAAAAAAATCAATCAAATTCATGAAATATTTATTTCACCGGATGAAAACAGAATTTATTATACGTCCGAAAACAGGGAAGCGCTGCTGCTGCATGGAAACTGCCTGCAGGTATTGTCAAATTTCAGGGAAAACAGCATTGATATGATTTTTGCCGATCCNNGTTTTAAAACCCGACGGAACCATCTGGGTTTCCGGTACCAGTCATATAATTTATTCCGCCGGTTATGCCATGCAGCAGGCAGGCTTTAAAATACTTAATGATATTATCTGGTATAAAAGGAATGCGCCGCCCAATTTATCCTGCAGGTATTTTACTCATTCCACGGAAATTATTTTATGGGCTGCCAAAAACACTAAAAGCCGTCACTGTTTTAATTACAGGCTTATGAAAGAAATCAATCACGGTAAACAGATGCGCAATGTCTGGGAAATGTCTTCACCGGCTGCTGAAGAAAAAAAATTCGGAAAACATCCCACGCAAAAACCGGTTGAGCTGTTAAAAAGAATTATTGCGGCTTCTACCCAAAACGGCGATTTGGTTATTGACCCTTTCTGCGGAAGTTCCACCACCGGAGTCGCTGCCCTGCTTTTAAACAGAAAATACATCGGGATAGATCTGGAAACCGATTATATGAAACTGTCAGCCAGCCGGCTGAAAAACCCCGGGCCGGGCAAATGACCCGCACGCGCGGAACCTTAGCCAATCAATCAGGAAACATTTTAGAGCAAACCGTAAAAACGGTTTTTCTCCAGAAAAAATTTGAAATACTGCCTTACAATCACTGGGAAAAACACCGGATGCTTTTTGGTACGGAACTGCTGTTAACCAATGCCCCTTATACCACAATATATAATCATCCAGGCCATACGGAATTTCTGGTTTTATCAAAGAATTATAATCTGGAAACCAGAATTGAATGCAAATGGCAGCAGTCTGCCGGCTCAGTAGATGAAAAACTTCCGTATCTTTATCTGAATTGCATAGAGAGCATGCCGGAAAATCAGATTATTATAATTCTTGACGGGGACGGCTTTAAAAAGGGTTCAAAAATCTGGCTTGAAAATGCCGTGAAAAATAACAAATACTGCTTTGCACATGATAAAAAAAAGATTATTGAAGTTTTCAGTTTATCGGAATTTATTGTCTGGGCAAATAAAATATTGAGATAAACTTTTTTTACCGCGCGTAATACCCTGCGGTCTGGGCACAGGGTATTTTATATTCTGAACTGGCCGACAAGATTTTTCAGGCCCTCGGACAGTTTGGCTAATTCTTCTACGCTGAGTTTTACCTGCGCAATTCCGCGGGCCGTATCGGCTGCGGCATTATTCACACTGCTGATGGTGCCGGTCACATCAGACAAACCCCGGGCCGACTGGGCTACATTTTTGGCAACCTCACCGGTGATCTGGCTCATCTGTCCGACATTTTTTGAAATGTCATTTACAGTCACGCTCTGCTCTTCAACGGCGCTTACAATGGTCTGCGATATATTATTGACTTCTTCAATTACCGCAGTAACCAGTTCTATGGTTTTTACGGCCGATACGGTATTGGACTGCATATCGCTGATCTGCCGGGTGATCTGCTGTGTGGCTTCTGAGGTCTGCCGCGCCAGTTCCTTAACCTCTCCGGCAACAACCGCAAATCCCTTACCGGACTCTCCGGCTCTGGCTGCCTCTATGGTGGCATTCAGCGCAAGCAGTTTGGTCTGTTCGGCAATATCATTGATAACATCGGTTATTTTTCCTATGGATTTGGCGGCAGCGCCAAGCTTATCCATGACTTCCTTGCTGTTGCGCACATGTTTACTTGCTTCCGTGGCAATCTGAAATTCTTTCTGGCAGTTTTTCGCCACCTCGCCCAGACTGGCGCTCATTTCTTCGATCGCGGAGGCGACAGAATTTGCCGATATTGACATTTCTTCGGCTGCAGTTGAAATCATATTGATATTGGCTGCCGATTCTCCGGCAGCGGAGGAGACTGAGGCGGTACGGGATGACATTTTTTCGGCATTAGCTGCGATCTGGGCGGATGTGGCTGACAGTTCCACAGCTGACGAGGACAAGGTAGCGGAACTGCCTGATATCTCATTTATCATGCTGCTTACTTTCTGTATGGTTTTATCAAGAGATTTGCCGATCATTCCGAATTCATCATTGCTGTGCATATCGGTTTTTATTCTGAAATCTCCGCTTCCGAGATCGTCAATGTTTTTCAATATCAAGCGCAGGGGTTTTTTTATACTGAGTTTAATACTTGCTACGGAAGCCGCTAAAAGTATAAAGCCGGTGATAAAAAGCATGATTAGCACCTGTGTTTTTCGCAAATTAATTTCCAGTTTGCTGTAATTCATGCTGATATATCCGCCTGCTTCCCGGGATTTCCAGGAAACATGGCAGCGCAAACATTCGTCATTTACCATCTGGGGAGTAATTATATTAACGGCAGGTATACTGTTTTGAATAATTCTGCCTTTGGTTTTACTCAGTTTTTTCAGCAGTTTATCATCAAGATTATCGGTATAGCGGTCATCGGTTGACAGATAAATACGCCCGTCTTTATCATGCACATCTATTCTGTTTACGCCCTTGATTTTTTTTTGCTCAAGCAGGGTATTTTTAAAAGCAGCCATCTGACCCCTTTCCAGGGTGGCTGCTACCCGGGATATTATAAAATCGTTGATATTCATGATGTTTTTAGTGTTAAAGGATTCAAGTATGCCGGAAAAAATAAAGAACAGAAGTCCTGCACAGCTGAAAACCACTGCGCCTAATGCCAGTACCATGGCGTTATTCTTTATAGAAAAGCTGCGTATGCCCGGTACTGCGGCTGTTTTTTGGATAGTGAATTTAATTATCTTTTGTATTTGATCTTTCATTTTTAATTTTTTCGGTTATCCGGTAAAAAGAATGACTTTTATAATGAGCAAATTTTTTAGAAGCGCAGCCGACGCAGGGGGCATTGGCGTCAATACACCAGGTGGTTCCGCTGTTCCACCATCTGGTAGAGCAGTCGGAAAAGGTGATCGGCCCGCTGCAGCCGACTTCAAAGAGACAGCCTTCGTCGCCGATTTTTCGGGCAAAAATTTTTTCCTGAAAGTCGTGATAGCGGGGACAATTTTCATGAAGCCTTTTTCCAAAAAACATTTTCGGACTGTTTATCAGGTTATCTTCATTATCTCTGTCTATCAGTTCCGGAGCCCCGGCTTTGACCAGATGTATTACTGTCTGCCATACCCAATCCGGATGAACCGGGCAGCCGGGAATATTTATTAAAAACGGTTTGACATTATTTCTTTTATAAAATTCCAGCAGCGGAATTGCGCCGGTAGGATTGCCTTCGGCTCCGGGCACACCGCCGTTTGTTGCGCATGCCCCCACTGCCACCGCAGCTTTCATGGTTTTGGAGGCTTTTAACAGTAAATCGGATATCGGTTTGCCGTTTATTTCGCAGGCCGCAGGCATATTAAAGGGTATAGAGCCTTCCAGCGCAAGAATATAATCTCCGGCGCTGCCGTTAATATAACTCTCGATGATTTCTGCTGCTTTAGAAAATGCCGCAGCGCTTAAATCGGCATGAAAGGCCAGTTTGGAATACCTGGTAATTAAAATATGCGGACTTGGATTTGAAGATTGCAGCAGGGAAATGGAACAGCCGGAGCAGGATTGCGCCTGCAGATATAAAAGCACCGGAGCGTTGTCAAAACCGGATTTATTGAGCGCTGCCATGACCTCTGCCGGCAGATTGGCGAGCCCGAAGCCGGCTGTCAGGGAGGCTGCAATTTTTATAAAATCTCTGCGCGAAGTATTATTCATAATTCCGCCTAATGGACCGAACAGGCAAGGCATGGATCAAAGGATCTTATTATTCTGCCGGATTCGATCTGTTCTCTGGAATCGGCAATATGNNGCAGCTTCTACCGGCCCGCGGACATCATTATCATCCATGGGAGAAATATTCCATGTTGTAGGAACCACACACTGGTATTTGTCTATTTTATAATCCCTGACTTTTATATAATGCAGTAATGCTCCGCGGGAAGCTTCGGCAGTGCCGAAACCTTCGCAGTCTTTCGGTATATTAATCTCGGGCATTGACGGTTTGGCCAGGTCGAGATTTTCAATTTCGGCAAGAAGATATTCGGCAATATGTTTGGCTGTAATCGCCCTGGATAAATGCCTGCCGAGTACCGAATTAAAATCGTTGATATTAAGCCCCAGCGCCTTTAAATAATAATCTACCGTATTTTTAAGCGCTTTGTTGTTTGCCCTGGCGTATTCTATGATAATTCTTGCTGCCGGGCCTACTTCTGCCGGTACTCCTTTATATCTGGGAGCTTTTGTCCAGGTATAGGCCCCGTTTTTTCCCGGTAAAGGAGTTGTTTCGCCTTCTTTAACTTTCAGGCCGGTGGCGGATGAATATCTGGAATATTTGACATCTTCGGTAATATTTTCGGGATTGATGTCTTCAAGCTTTGAATTATGGAGAAAACCGCCGGATAAAAGAAATTTTGATTTATTTGTAATATCAAGATCTATAAGACCAAAAGAAAGAAATCCTCCTCTGGTTTTTCCGATTTTCCAGTATTCTGGAAAGGTTTTTGCGATTTCGGCAACATCAGGTATATATACTTTTTCAATGAAATCTTTTACTTCGCCAATAAGCTCCTGGTATTTCACTATTTTATCAACTGTGATTTTCTGGGATATACCTCCCGGGAAAATACCGGTGGAATGGGGAAATCTGCCTGCCAGTACGGCACAGGCCTGATTGGCCTTTTTTTCAATTTCAAGAGCCTGCACATAATGCCTGATAGCTGTAATATTAAAATCAGCAGAGGTAACATACCTGCCGGCTAATCTTGGCAGAAAAGGGGCAGCGGGAAAATACTGCCGGTTTTTGGTTTCATATTTGACCCAGGATTTAACAGCCTGCAGATCTTTATCGGAACCATTGTATGATAAAATTGCTGTAATATCGATATAATCAAGACAGGCTAACTGATAAAAATGAAGCAGGTAATCGTATAAATGATTTGCGCCCTGTACCAGATTATGCAGAATTCTGCCGTTTTCCGTTTTTTGAAGTTTATAGGCGTTTTCCTGCGCCCGGCTGGAAGCAATAGCATGGGCATAAGGACATACACCGCATATTCTTTGCGTTATCTGCTGGGCATCAAGCGGATCGCGGCCGGTAAGAAAAATTTCAAAACCGCGAAACATTTCGCCCCGGCACCTGGCATCGGTAATAATGTTATTGACAATAGTAGTATTAACACTTAAATGGCCTTCAAGTCTGGTAACCGGAGAGAGTTCAATCTGCACTCTACAATTTTAATTCATTCTGTACGCTTTGTCAAGTTTTTGGGGGTGCAAATTTATTTCTTGACAAAACAGTAAAATATATTTTTGATAAAATGCTAAA
>DNNS01000312.1 GCA_003497555.1 Spirochaetia bacterium | reverse complement strand
CATGTCCTTGCGGACCAACATGAAACATTTTCATCGTTCTGGGTGTCGTTGTTGACATGATGACTTCCTGTACTGATAAAAAAAATCCGAATCATAATATCGATAGCAACAATTCCGGTTTTCATTTTTGTTAATTTCATTTAATTTTCTTCCATTTTTCCAAATTTTATTCCTGCCCTTATCATTGAAAATATATTTTCTTTAGGCGTCAAGTGAGAAATCTGATCGCCTGAAGACAGGATTAACGGACCATCGCCGGCTTCATAAATTATTTGTTTTATTTCCTGTTCTACATCTTTTGTTATTCCGTGCAGTTATGATATTTCATTTTTTTTATAATGTAAATGGATTTTTTAAATATTGATGGACAAAATAATTATTTGTTTCAGAGCACAATTTTTTTGATCTACGAAAAAACACGAATAAAAAATTTTGTATTAATTTGTACAATTCATGGGTAAATTTTAAATCCGAGCGCTTTTAAAAAAATAATTCCTTATCCGATCTATCGTATTTTATGCAGCATTTCCATATAAAAGCGCATATTGTCCCATGAAATATCTGCATGCGCGCTGTGATCAAAACACGGTAAATAACCTCCTTCCTCAATCAAGGGAGTAATACGCTTTATTTCATTAATAATATCGTTTTTGCTTTTGGCTATTTCCCGTTTATCAACACCTCCGAAAAGAAGCAGTTGTTTGCCGTATTCCCGGCGCAGGCTGATCACATCCACGCCTGCGCAAACCTCGCAGGGGAAAAAACCGTTTATTCCGCAATCAAGCCATAACGGCAATAATTTACGCGCATCGCCGTCACTGTCAATAAAAATATATTTTATTCCCCGGCTGAAAAGAAAATCGCATACCCGGCGGTAGTATTTTGAGGCAAATTGTCCGAATAATTCCGGAGATATAAGCGGGCCGTTTTTACCGGCCATATCTTCCCAAAATCCGAACATGTCTATTTCGGCTGCAGCAAGAACTTTTTCCGTAATTCGAATCATTGAACAGGCTCTTTCTTCCATGAATTCTTCAACCAGCTCAGGCTGATCATAAAATGCCAGACAGGCATTTTCAACGCCCAGCAGCGAGCGGAGAGGGCCGAAAAATCCGCCCCAGCGGGCTGTAAAACAGAAGCACGGGTCAGAGCTTTCTTTTCTGGAGGCAATCCATTTTTTCCAGAGAATTTTTTTCTGCCCGGATTCAAATACCGTATGTCCTGCGCCTTCGCCTTCCATGATTCTTCTTGCAAAAGGCGTCATAAAACGTTCCCGGCGGAATTTCCGGTAAGAGGCCAGATCCGTAACAGGATAAGAAAGAAATTGCGGCATATATGAATTGCTGTTTTCTTTTGGCTCCCTCAGCACTGTTCCGTCGGTATTAATATAGGTAATATTAAGACTGTCTTCAGCGATTATTTCTTTTTTAAATTCCGGCGAAGGACCGTAATTAACCGGAACTTTTTCAAGTTTATCAATCGGGAAAATATTATAAAAATCTTCGCCGTTATAACCCTGATTTTTCCAGTTTTTCAAGGTCTCGTCCCACGCCCAAAGTAATCCTATCTCATGATGAAACAATGTCGGGCGGGTATATGACAATGTTCCGTGCAGCCGTTCTTTTGCTGTCATACGTTGCCTCCATTTATAATATACAGTATAGTAAAAATATAATTACAGGGATAGAATAAAACAGGAAAAAAATGGGAAAATATTGCTGTACAGATTACAAGGCAGAAGGAAGCTTGTGATAAAATTTTTTAAATACTTTAATAAAATAGGATGTGTCGGAAAATCCGGTTAAATGGGCAACTTCCGTGACAGATTTCTTGGTAGAAAGCAGAAGATCTCTGGCTTTTTCAACCCGGATTTTATTGATAAACCCCGTAAAGGAAATATTGAAAATCTGACGGAATCTTCTGGAAAAATAGTACTTACTCAGGCCGAATTGATTGGCGGTATGTTCCAGAGAAATTTTTTCATCATAATTATTATAGATATATGATATTATTTTTGAAAACAAGCTTTCATAATCTTCTTTTTTTATCAATAAATTTTCCAGATATCCGTCTAAAGAAAGAATAACCGACACGGCGGAGCATTCGGAAATATCTCCGGATAATGAAGATATAAAATTCAAAAAATTACTGCCGTCAATTTTTTGAACCGGATGTATGCAGAAAAATTTATATAAAAATTTACATATTTTTTCTTCTATAACAGCGTTTGCAAACAATTGACTGAAAATTTCAGTATCAAGTTCAAAAAGAACAAACTCCTGCGGAAAGGAATTGAATTTATAGGAATGCATTGCGTAAGGCTTGATAAAGACAAGTGTGCCGCTGTCATACGGGTAATCGGTTCCTTCTATGGAAACAATGCCGGCGCCTTTGGGAAAATGAATGATTTCAAGGAACTTGTGAAAATGAACCGATTTTTCTTTCATATCCAGTCTGATTTTGTCTTTTATCACAGAATAGGGTTTGCTCAATGAGAAAGAGGAATTTTCATAAAATGGTTTTAATAAATCAACAGTCATGATGCAATCCGGTTTTCATTTTATCTTTAGGAAATAAACCTGCAGGGGAAAAGATCCGTTCGGATAAAATATCCTTACGCCGATGAAAAGCGGGCAGAATAAATCCGGCTTTTATGGGCATGGTTTTCATTGCTGCTCCCTGAATTTTTGCGGCGATATACCGCATAATTTCCTGAATATTCTGGAAAAATAATACGGATCCCGGAATCCGATCATTTCTGAAATTTTTTTTATGCGCAGTTTTTTATTCTGATGAATAGGAATTTCCTTTTTTGACTTTAGCCAATTATACTCCTCTTTGCGCCAAGTTTCAATCTTCCGGCCGAGATTTTTCGTAACATCTTCAATGCCTCAGGCCTATTACAACCTCTCCCGCCGAATTTCTGCTTTTTTCCTCTCAAATTCTATAATTATTTATTCCAAAACCGCCCATCTCTACTACTGACATTCTTTCGCGTATTTTTCGGCCTTTTCATTCACAGACCAATCATCGAGAAAAGATTCCCTTGTCACCTCCTCGTATTCAATATGTTTTATTTCCGGCGGAGGTCCACGCTCGTTTTCTACCCATAGACCGATGTGAGTCAATATTTTTTCTATAACACCAGCTTTATCAATCACCGCGATCATTTTCATGATACTGCCGCATGGCGGACAAACAAGAGGATCAACTTCCCAAACTTTTTTTAATTAATATTGCCCAATTCTTTTTGGCGCAACGCATATATATACGCAGAATTATCAAAAAAATTGTATTCTGTTCCTCTTCCTCAGCCACATCTCCTTACCTTATCAGTGCAAATATCCTGTACCCCTGCTT
>DNNS01000345.1 GCA_003497555.1 Spirochaetia bacterium | reverse complement strand
ATTTTCCGGGTATCATGTCAAAAAAAAATACAGTTTTTCTTTCCGCCTCTGTTTTTTTACTTGATTTATCCATATTATCCGCTGCCTATATTTTAGCCGTTATACTCAGAGTTTCAATTTTACCCTTAGGCGGTCCGCCCCAGATGCCGGAACGCTTTTTCTTTTTATATAAAATAATTTTTTTCCTGATAATACCTTTGACCATGTATTTAGCCTGGCAAAATCGCCTTTATAATTTCCAGGAAGAGAGAAAAATCATCAGGGATTTTATAAAAATTATAAAGAGTCTCTTTTTTTCGCTCATCATATTGATGGGGCTTGATTTTTTGCTGCGCGATATCAGTTTTTCCCGGCTGATAGCTGTGTACTTTTACCTGTCAGCCCTGTTTTTCCTGGGAGTCTCACGGGTTGTGACTCTATGGTATGCTGTTCCCTTTTTTCTCCGCATCATGCCGAAAAAACGCATTGCCATTGTAGGAACTTCAGCTTTGGCTTTTGAAGTTTTTGACAGATTGAAGAATCAAATCAGCTCAGGGTATGAAATATGCGGATTCATCGGTANNAGCGAAATAAAAAAAATAATACAGCTCTGCAGTCTGGATGAATTAATTATAGTAATCAGCCGGAAAGAAGAAATTAATGTTCTTGACATACTTAAAATCGGAGATCGGGAAGGAGTGAGGATAAAACTGGTTCCGGATACAGCCGGTATGATCAGCGGAAAATCCATTATTGAAGATGTTGGGGGAATTCCAATTATTTCACTTACCGAGCTTCCGCTTGATCAGCCTCTTAACGCAGCGCTGAAAAGAATTGCCGATATAGGCATTGCGCTGCTGCTGATAATTCTTTTTTCGCCTTTTTTTATAGTGGTTCCCGTCCTGCTGAAAATTTTTTCTCCAGGTCCGGTTTTTTTTCCGCAAAACCGTATTGGTCTTGACAACAAACCCTTCGAGCTGCTTAAATTCCGTACCATGCATCCGCAGCCGCAAAAAATTTCCGATCAGCGCTGGACAGTTCAAAACGATGAGCGTATTTTTCCTCTCGGCAGATTTTTACGCAAATTTTCCATTGATGAAATTCCGCAGTTTTTTAATGTACTGACCGGCTCTATGTCCATGGTAGGCCCGCGTCCAGAGCGTCCATTTTTTGTAGGCAAATTTAAAAATGAAATTCCCTATTATATGCAGAGGCATCGGGTAAAAAGCGGCCTGACCGGCTGGGCGCAGGTAAACGGCTACCGGGGCGATACTTCCATAAACAAACGCGTTGAACTTGATTTGTTTTATATTGAAAACTGGTCGCTGATTCTTGATCTGAAAATTATTTTTATGACGATTCCGGTTTTTTTCTTTCCAAAAAATGCATATTGAATACTCTGCTATGGAGGCAGGCATGTTAAGCGAAGAGACTGTCAGGATAATGCTGCAAAGCACACCGGGGCTTGATGCGGTCAGCGGCAAAATTATGCAGGCTGCCGCTATTTTAATAAGTGCTTACCGGCAGGGGAAAAAACTGTTATTATGCGGAAACGGCGGCAGTTTAAGCGATTGCGAGCATATTGCCGGAGAACTCCTGAAAGGGTTTTTAAAAAAACGGCCTTTATCCGATCAAATAAAAAAACAACTGGAGAAATTACTGCCGGACGATGCGGAGCTTATGTTAAAAAATCTGCAGATGCCTCTGCGCGCTCTGACCCTGAATTCCCATCCATCCTTTACCAGCGCCTTNNTAAGTGCCGACTTTGTTTTTGCGCAGGCAGCTTTGGCCCACGGCGACCCGGGTGATGTTTTATTGGCAATCAGTACTTCAGGAAATGCGAAAAATGTGATATATGCGGCCAAAACGGCAAAACTTCTAAATCTTAAAGTGATCGGCCTGTCAGGAGAAACCGGGGGGCAACTGGCTGCCTGGGCTGATTTAATGCTCTGCATGCCGCATACCGATACTTATCGAATTCAGGAAATGCATGTTATGGTGTATCATATTCTCTGCCGTCTGATCGAAGAAGCATTTTTCCCGGTATAACATCCAGCCGGCAGCGGCTGATGCCCTGCGGACCGGCATAATAGATATAATTTTTATAAACGCACAGAGCATATATTTCACCGCTATTAACAGCAGCAGTGCCGATAAAATTACCGGCATAATCATACTGCAGGATATTTTTTTTACTGCTGTTATACAAGAACAGACCGGCACGGGAAATATCAAAAAAAGAATATATACCCGGTTTCTCTGAAGCTGCGCAGGTTCCGGTATGCTTTCCGGTTAGATCAAATATCTTGAGGCATTTGTTCATACGGTCATGAATATAAATATTATTTCCGTAGATTCTGATTAATCCCGGCCTGTCAAACCCGGAGACAGTATTTTCCAGCCCGCCCAATTGGGATATTTTCTGCAGATCATTATGCAGTACTGAAATTTTACCGCTGCGATCGGAAATATATATTAATCCCGAGGCGTCGGCCGTAATACCGCAGGGGCCGGTTATTTCTTCCGCTAACATCCCGATTTTCCCGGTCTCGAAACGCGGAGTCAAAGAGATTTTACATATTCCCCGCATATTGTCCGATATCAGAATTTCAAATTCGGAGAGTATGGCCAGGTCGGCGCCCGGACGCACGGAACTGCGGATTGGCCGGTTAAAAAAAATATTTTTTTCCGTATAGCGTAAATTTCCGTCAATTGTAAATATAGCTAAAATTTTATCGGCAGAATTGTAATAAAAAATATTATCATAACGGACCAGCAGTGCGCACGATTCTGCCGAAAAATAGCCGTATCTGGAAACAGGGATAAGTATTTTTGCGGGAAGAATGCTGTATATTTTCTGCAGTTCAAGAATCAGGCAAGCTGTTTCTCCGGGAGTAATATCAAAAGAAAAAATTCCCGATACATAGCCTGCGGCCTGTGCCCGGGCCTGATAACTTCCGGGCGGAAGCATTATTTCAGCCGGGCACCTTGTAATCTGCTTAACCGGTCCGGAAATAACAGCCGTAAATAATGCCGGCTGGGAAATTATTTTCAGTTTTCCCGGTACAGGATCGAGAGTAACCTCGGTACGCGTCCGGGTGCGTTCAGGCACGGTAACAGTTCTGACTTCGGTTTTAAATCCATTTTTACGGAAAACCAGTTCATGATATCCCGGTTCGGCAATTGAGATTAAAAAGGGGGTTTTAAAATTCCTGTAGCCGTCAAGTATAACATCGGCCCCGGATGGTATACTGACTGCTTCCAGAGAGCCGGGTCTGATTATTGGCTGAAACTGCAGATCAATAACGCACTCCCGGTTAAAGTTAATTTCTACCGGAAGAGAAATTTTTTTCATACCGCTGCGCCAGGCTTGAAGCTGCCAAACACCGGTTGGAAAACTGCAGGCGGTATTGAGCGGTATTTCGTTGCTTGCGAATAAAATTTTTTCCGGAGCAAGGCGCGAACGCACTATGAGCGAACCGGTTCTGGGCTGTAAAATAATCTGCCGCCCGGTATGGGATATAATCGTGCTTTCTTCATAGTAATCTATATAATTTTCCATCCGGCAGCGCAGCCGGTATGGGCCCGGAGAGAGGTTTAATTTCAGCGGGGATATACCGGCAAGAGTATCATTGATAAAAACCTGCGCCCCGCTCGGGTCGGTTTTTATAGTTAATGAAAAATCAGGTCTTCGGCAGGAAATCAGGGTGCATAGTAAAAAAAAAACTCCGGTTTTATGCATGATTGCCGTTTTTTAAAAATTTTTTTATACTGCAGCGGCCTTCCCGGGCAGTGCTTTGTAATTGGCAGATTTTTCGCGTTTCGATAATAGAGGTGCGATCCGGTGCATAGCGCCAGGGAATATCGGCTGCCGCCTGTTCATACAAATCATGAATATCCGCATCGCCCCGGCTGCCAGGTTTTTTTATAAAAAGCAGACTGTGCTTTTTATGTCCGGCCGGAGCTGTACGATAAACGGCAAATCCCGCCTCGATCATGGCGGCTCTTACCGGCACGGCGCAGGAATAGGTAGCTCCCGCACCTCCGGTTCCGAGCAGCTTGTAATAAGCGGAAAAAATTTCAGCGCACCATAACTCGGGAAAACGGGAAGGCGAAAATGGGTCATGCATGATTAAATGCAGAGGCCGCGGAAGGTATGGCATTTTTTCTCCTGGTTCAGGCAGGAAAAGATCCGTTATGCTTCTGTAAATTAATTGTATATGTACCCTGCCGGAAACAGCTTCATTTTTTTCAGAAAGCTGGGAAATCAGATCAGCACTGCCCGGAAATACCTTTTTCCCCATCATAAATTCGCTTGCCAGACTGCGGTTGGTTTCCAGCCCGATTATGTTCACAGTCATCCCGGGATATTTATCCTGCAGCAGTTCCAGCAGGGCGAAAGAATTGTATCCCAGTCCGAAACAGGCATCAAGAACATTAAGAATTTCCTGTTTCTGACAGCAGCTGATCAGGGGTTTTGCAAATACTTCAAATGCTTCCTGCCGCGCTCCGCTTCGTGAATGAAAGGATTCCCCGCTTTCTTCATCGTAAAGGGAAACGGATCCGTCTGCGGTGATAATGGATTTCAGCATGCCCGGGGGGCTTGTTTCCCGGCAAGAAGTTGTAAGATTTCAAGATATTTTTCCGAAGTTTTACTGATAATATCAGCCGGCAAGGTTGGCGGCGGAGGTGTCTTTTGCCAGTGCAGTGCTGAAAGATAATCGCGTACAAACTGTTTGTCAAAACTTTTCTGGGAACGGCCCGGAG
>DNNS01000367.1 GCA_003497555.1 Spirochaetia bacterium | reverse complement strand
TATTTTGTAAAAATGTTTATGCGTCTTAGCAAACAGCAGGGGATTAGTTCCCGATAATACTTCGGATCAGGGAAACAAGCTTGTCCGGGTCAACAGGTTTCTGCAGAAAATATTTGTATCCGTATCTGGAAATGTCAATGGTATCGCGTGTGGTTTCCGCAATATTACTGATGCCGATTTTGGGAAGCTCGGGATTTGTTTTGGTAAGCTGTTCGGCTAATTTCAGCCCTGCGTCTATGTCTTCCATCATAATATCACATACCAGCAAATCAGGTTTTTCAGAACTGATTTTTTTCAGGCCTTCGGCTGCGCTGCCGGCTGTGAGGGGCTGAAAACCCTTTGCTTCTACAGCCATGGAAAGCGAGTCAAGCAGATCCTGATCATCATCGATAATTAAAATTTTTTTCATATTGAAGCCTCATTAAATGGAATAATAATACATACCGCCTTCCAGAACATAAAGCCCGGTAAAACCGCATGCAGCCAGATAACGGTATGCTTCATAGGCTCCGGAGGAAGTTTTACTGTAAAGTATGATTATATCATCTTTTTTAAATGGAATATTTTCCAGTCTGAGACTTTCCAGCGGTATGTTGATGCTGCCGGGTATGGAATTATAAGCATGCTCATTCTGCGGAGATAGATCAATTATATTAGGCTGATTGAATTCGTTAATCGCTTCGGGAACAACACTTCGGTAAAATCCGGAATTTTTTCCGGAAAGCATTTCACCCGCTACCTGTATTATATCAATAGGATTATTGAAATCAGGGTGATATCCGAGATCCATGGGAAAAAGCTTGTCCCAGGTCAGGCAGGAAAAAATACATACCGAAACGAGCTCGATTCTTGATACAATGTCGCCTTCACCGAATCCCTGTGCGCCTAACAGGCGTTTGCTTTTACGGTCCGCGATTAATTTTAAAACAACATAACGGGCATTTTCTGCATAATGCGAGCGGTCCAGGCCGGAAACAATAATTGAAACCGGATCATACCCGTGCTCCCTGGCCTGGGCGGTAGTAAGTCCGGTGCGCCCGGCATTTAATTCAAATACCTTGAACATGGCGGTAGACAGAGAGCCTGTAAATGATGTTTTTATTCCGCAGATATTATTGGCAGCGATTCTGCCCATTTTAGTGGAAATGGATCCCAGGGGAAGATAAACCGGTTTTTTGGTAATAAAATCAGTGGACAGGGCGCAGTCTCCGATAGCGAATATATCCGGGTCGGAAGTTTCGAGAAATTCATTTACAACTATACCGCCGCCGCTGCCGGTTTCCAGGCCTGCATCCCTGGCCAGTTCGGAATTGGGAACAACACCGGCGGAAAGTATAACGAAATCGCAGGAAAACGAGTCGTGATCAGTATGGATTTCCAGCCGACCGGTTTTTTCTTTTATTTCTCTGATATTTACTCCGGTAATTATTTTAATACCCTTGTTGCTGAGAATATTTCGGATTTTTCCGGAAATATCTTCATCGAATAATGACGATAAAATACGCGGACGGCATTCAAGAATTGTAACTCTCGCGCCGCAGGTGATAAGAGATTCGGCAGTTTCAACACCGATTAAACCTCCGCCTATTATATAACAGTCAAGGGCGGGATTTTTGGAAAAAAGTTCCCTGATTTTCTGGGCATCTTCAAAGTTATAAAGCGAATAGACCCGGCTGCTTTTAATTCCGCTTATATCAGGCACGCGGGAAACTGCTCCGGTGGCAATGATCAGCCGGTCATAGGACAGGGTCAAATCGCGCCCGGTGTCATAATCATGCACCAGAACATTTTTATTGATACGATCGATTTTCTGCGCACAGGTTTTATTCATGGTTCTGATGTTTTTTATGGCTTCAAAAAAATGTACATCGCGTATGGTGTTGTCGGCGGTTGACATCAGGGCGCTGGCTGAATGAACGCGGCCGCTGATAAAAGACGGAAGTCCGCATCCGGCATATGAAAGAAATCGGCTTTTTTCGATAATAGTAATGTCGAGATTTTCATCAAGTCTGCGCAGCCGGGCTGCAGCCTTGGGTCCGGCAGTAACGCCTCCGATAATCAGTATTTTTTTTTTATATGCTTCAGGCGCTGTTTCTTCTTCAACTCCCGAAACATCGAATTTTACAATAAAAGATGATCCCTGTCCTTCGGCAGAATCTACTTTCAGGGAAAATCCGTGATCATCTATTATTTTTTTAACGATGGAAAGGCCGAGCCCGGTGCCGCCGGCCATGGATTTATGTTTTATGGCGCGGAAGAAAGGCTCAAAGATTTTTTTTTGATCTTCGGCAGAAATTCCTGACCCGGAATCAATAACCGAAAGCAAACCCTGCCGGTTTTGCTGCTCAAGCCCCAGCCGTATGATTATTTTACTGTTAGGAGGCGAATACTTAACGGCATTTTCAAGCAGATTGGCCAAAATTATTTCCATACCGTGCAGACTGCAGACTACATTAACCTGCAGACGTTCCGGTATATCAAGGGCAATGGAAATATTTTTCGCAGAAGCGGAAGCGCTGAATTTATTGCCCATTTTTTTTATTACCGGAATTATGTTAGCTGTTATTTTCTGATTTTTACTGTCTTCCAGATAAAATTCAAAATCAAGCAGATCGGTTATGACATTTCTGGCTTCTTCGCTGCGATCCAGGGCTTTACCGAGGAGCTGACGGGCTTTGGGGGTTATTTCTCCGGTATATCCCTGTATGATTGTTGATAACAGTGTAGTAATGGAAGAAAGCGGACTTTTCAGCTGATGCGACAGCAGGTTAAGCAGATTGCGGTTACCTGCTATTTTTTCAAAATTATCAGGTTCCTGCCCCATAAACCGATTATATCATAAAAAATGAATAATATACATTTCAAAAATAACCTATGCTTTTAAAAGATATTCCCCCAAACCGGGATCCGGCAAGTTATGCGGAAAGCCCGGGTATAAATTTGACCGGAATACGAACTCGAAAAGTTTTTCCTGATGACAGTTCACTATACTTGCAGTGCACAAGCTGCGCCGCTTTCAATCCGGCCCGAAAACGAGACAGGCGCACACTGGAAAGATACCCTTTGGTAAAACCGCGCGCATCGTCAATTCCGATTATTTTAACCTTGCCCGGAACTTTTATATTTTTTTTCATGCAGAACCGCAGGGCTCCATAGGCAATAAAGTCAGTTAGGCCGATAATTAAAGAAGGGATTTTGTTTTTGTGACTGCAGATTTTTTTTAATGATTCGTATCCTGCCCTGATATGATCCCGGGGAGCAGGTACGGACTTTGTCTGCGGACAGACAATAATCTGCGATCCGGGAAAAAACTCGGAAAAATATTTTTCCCTTTGCGGAATCCATACTTCGTATTCATTCTGCTGTGCTATGGAAAGCAGAAGCGTATGGCCGTTATTTTCCCCGGAATTTACATAGATCTCGTGCATTATATCCCGGCTGCTGTAATATAAAAGCGAAAAAAAGTTTTTCACTTTTAATTCTGCAGATAAAAAATTATCAACAATAAAAGGAATGGGGCTTTTGATAATATATTTACGGATTAAAATTTTTGAAAACAAATCGGCATCCGCAGGCTGATAAATAACTGCAGCCAGATCACGGCGCCTGACAAGCCGGGAAAGAATCCGGGCTTCGCTTTGCGGATCGGAATTATTATATATTTCCACGGCCGAGGAAAAATTTTCTGCGCCTTTAAGTACACCTCGTAAAAACTCATTGTAATTATAGGACTGGAATACCTGCCGCGGTTTTGCATACCAGGTATGAAAAGGCCGTACATAGGCAATACGCAGGTTATGCGGTTTATTTTTTTTGCCATCCTGAACAATTTTATAACCGGAACCGGGTTGATATTTAATCAGATTTTTTTTTTGCAAAAGAGATAACGCTCTTGATGCTGTTTTCTGGGAGATATTGAACGAATTTATTATTTCTGCAAGCGGCGGAAAATTGTTCCGGTATTTTTTTTCAAGAATGTATTTTTCCAGTGTATCTGCAAGTTTTTGATATTTTTGGGGGAAAGGCATGATTTATTTTACTATAGTAAATAAAAATTGTCGATCGGTTTTGCTTTATTAAAATTACTGTACTATAATGAATCTGATATCCGGAGACTAATATGATGCAATTTATCATCCTAATTATTTTTATTTTATCCGCAGGCGCCGCTGCAGATCTTCCCATAAACGGCGGATTCGAGGAAGGCGAAGGCGATGCCGCCCTGCACTGGCAAGCTAAATTATGGAAAGGGCCGCAAGGTTCATTCGGCAGAACCGATAAAAAAGCCAAAACCGGCAGGTATGCATTTTTTTTAGAATGCACTGAAGCCTCAAAAGAAAAAGGAAATGTACAGCTCAGGCATGATGTCATGTATTTGGCAGAAAAAGTTTCGGCAATTGTTATATCAGGCTGGTATATAGGGGGCAAAGCCCAAAACACTGCAGTTAAAATCCGTTTTTACAGGAAAGACGGAGAAAAATCCAGCGAACTCGGACAGGCATCTGCCGGCCTGGTTCCGGCGGAAAAATGGACCATGTTCAGCAAAGAACTGGCAATACCGGCTGCGGCTGTACAAAATGATAAAATTTATTTTCAGCCGGAAATACTTATATACACTCCGGATTTTCTGTATATTGATGACTTAAAAATAGAAATAAAAGGGAAATTTCTGGAATCCATCGGTGAAAAAAATGCAGGCGGCAAAACCACAAAGGGAAAAGAATCTGCCGGAGGGCCTGTTAAAATTATGGGCCGGCAGCTATCTGCTGAAGAAAAAAAATGGTATTCCAGGCAAAAACCTGCTTTTGATTTAATCTGTAAAAACGGTATTGTTTATAAAAACAGCCGTCCGGTATTTTTACTTGGTTCGGCTGCTGCGGGAACCGGCCAGCATAACGGCGGATCATCCCTCTGGTGGCCCAGGGTATGGAAACATGATTTTGTGGAACGTTACCCGCATGCCAATAAATACATACAGAGCGATTTTAACACAGCCGACAGAAGTCTGACAGTAAGTTTTAATGACAATGCCTGGGATCTGAGCCAGGTGAGAGAAATGTACCGGATGAATACGTTTGTCTGGTTTGATAACGGAACATCAAAAAACATTATTGCTCTGCAGAAATACCGGGAACAAATTCCAATCATTAATGAATTTCACCGTGAAGAAGGCCAGAAAGGGCATTATCCGTTTGATCATGCGCACCCCCTGGGCGCAGAACTCTATAAAAAATCCTGGGAATATCTTTATCAATATTACAATGACGAGGAACATCCCTTTCTGGGCATGGAATATTTTAATGAACTGCGTTATACATGTTTTTCGGATATAACTGTCAAGGCTTTTCAGAAATACATGCTTGCCAAATACAGGTCGCTTGATAAAATCAACGGTATTTTCCGCACTTCTTTTTTATCGGCCTCTGATATAAAACCGGTTGAAAAGTGGAAAGAATTCGGAAAATCCTATCACCTTAAAAATTTTGTTATTGAACAGATAAAAATCTATCCGGAATTCCGCTATGAATGGCTGGAATTTCTGCGCGTTCATTTTAAAGAACATTTTGCACCGCTT
>DNNS01000610.1 GCA_003497555.1 Spirochaetia bacterium | reverse complement strand
CGGTATTTTGTTTTCCGTATTCCTTGTGAAATTTATAAACGCCGTTGTAGTAATACAATAAAAAAGAAATAAAAAAAAATAATAGAAAAGTATAAAATATTTTTTTCTTATGTTGTTTTAAATAAATGGCTAACTCGAAGATATTAATTTCCATTGGTGTTTTGGCTTTGTTTGTTGAACTGTTTTGGTATTAATATGGCATATAATAATTCGATAAAAAATAAAAATATAAAAATAAAATTTGTTTTTAGATATCTGCAAAAGAGCCGACGCGGCTCCTGAAATAGACGGTAAAGCCACTCCAGCCCGGCATTTCTTAGAAAAAGCGGTGCACGGTTCATTGAACCGGAAAATACATTAAATGCTGCGCCCACACCTATCATAAGCGCCTCAATTTGCTGATGTTCCGCCATCCAGATTTCCTGCTTGGGGCATCCTAAGGATACAAATACCAAATGCGGTTTGGATGAATTAATTTTGTTAATAATATGTTGATTTTCTGAAGCGGTTAATGCGCGGAAAGGGGGTGAAACGGCTCCGGCTATTTTTAAGCTTGGATATATTTCGGCTGATTTTGTCATTATTTTATTTAAAATTGTTTCCGTGTTCCCATAAAAAAAGACAGATAAATTTTTTAATGCACATTTTTTTAAAAGGTCAGGAAAAATGTCCATGCCGGCGATACGTTCCTGTCTGATATGATGAAGTATTGAAATTCCTTTAGCTACAGGCATTCCATCGGGTAAAGTAATTGTTGCATTGTTTAAAATATTACGAAATTTTTTATGAAAAAATGATTCAATTAACATATGTACATTACAAACGCATATATATCCGTTTTGCCGTTTTTCAGCCAGCGAGATAATTTCTGAAAGACAGGCTTGATATGACGCAGTTGTTATTAGCGATCCAAGAATGTGTTTTTTCATAAATGGTAAATTTCCCCTGGTGATCAATAATTAGTCAAACTGCGCAGTTGATTATTCGGATATATTGAATATTTCCGGATGCGGTAGGATATTAATAAAAATTTTAAAATATTTTTTTTCATGATTTTTATATATTTTGTAAAAGTATTTTGGGGAGCTGCCAGGCGCTTATTTAAAATGATTAATAGTCTTATATTAAAAACACTCTTATTGTCTTTCATTTAATTGGTTATTGATTATATATAGAGTTTATATTTTTTTCAATCAGAGAATTTTCAGAGAATTTTCACTTGTTGTTTTTACTGTCAAAACTTCTGAGGGTTTTGCTTTTTTTAGATTTTTCGGTTATGATTTATTTTAATGTCATCAACAAATATCCGAATTATTTTTTGCCTGTACATTACATTTGCTGTATTGTTATCAGTATTATTTCTGCCGGCTGCAGCTCTTACACCTGCAATTATTTCCCGGATTAATGAAGCTGTCTTTGAAGTGGTAATACCAAAACCCGATACAGATCCCCTGCAGTATGAAAAAGAATTGCCGTTTCATCTTCTTCCTTTCGGTATAAGAAATGATAAATACATGTCTGTAGGCACCGCTTTCAGTTCCTCCCGCCAAAAATTTATTACTGCAGCTCATGTACTTGATCTTGAGATACTCACCAGCTTCAGTAATATATTTATCCGCAGCAGCAAAGGAGAAATTTTTACAGTTAATTTCATCGAACGTTACTCGAAAAATCGTGATTTTGCGGTATTTACTATTAAGGAAGATCGCACCAATACCACACTCGGTTTCAATCTTACACCCGAGATTAACAGCACGGTTTACGCTGTTGGTAATGCTCTGGGTGAGGGAATTGTCATCCGGGACGGGCTTCTGACTTCGGAAACACCGGAGGAGGAATCCGGGGCCTGGAAATGGCTGCGCTTTTCCGCTGCCGCCTCTCCGGGTAACTCCGGCGGACCTTTACTCGATCAAAGCGGAAAAGTCATCGGGGTTGTTCTTAGAAAATCAGAAAATGAAAATCTTAATTATGCCCTGCGGCTTTCCGAGATTGTAAATTCCGGTAAAAATATTGCCGATTATCATCTGAAAATCACGTATAAAACCGATTTATGTGAAAAATACAGTACCTTTCCGATTGATTTCAAACTCGCCCTGTCGCTTAATATACATGAACTGCGCAGTCAGATGAGCAAAGAATTGGGTTCCAATATAAGGCTGGCCCTTGATCACTACCTCACTGAACATAACGCTGATTTTTTTCCATCCGGTAAAAATTCCGAACTGCTTTTACACAAAATCTATTATGCAGCAATTCCGCATATTATTTGCCAGAATAACAACGGCATCTGGGATGCTTTTACCCCTGCTAATCCTGCAGAATCTTTTCCGGAAAACGATATTTACTTTTATCATGGTACTTTTTCGCGGCATATATTTTTTAATCTTAAAACCACCAATGAATCATTATATTCCGGAATATTAACTGCAGGTAAGCCGTTCTTTCCGGTATTTATGAAAGCAATTCCCTATAGCCGCGAAGTAGGCAGTCAGAATATACGAATTACCAATACTGCGGAAATTCCAATGCGCGCTGAATTTACGGATAAATGGAATAGAGTGTGGATTATTTACCGCTGGAATTTACCTTATGAAAACGAAAGACTTCTGGTTTATCTGCTTCCGCGGCCGGACGGATTTATCGGATTTGCTACTATGGATCAAACCGGGATTCTGGAAGCGATTATAAACCCTGATTGCGAACTTATTGCCGGACATATTTACTGTACTTACGAAGGAACGATAGATGCATGGCAAAAATTTTTAAAATTAACCGATATAATACCTGAACCTTTGAGTAAGATTTCTATTTCCGATGTACTGCCCCCGGTGCCGAATAAAGAAGAAGGCAATGTGCAGAATTCCTCATCAGATCAGAATGCCGGGCAGGGTAAAATTTCCTGCCCTTTTTTCACCATGAATTTCAATAAAATCCTGCCTCTTAGAACAGAAAGTGTCCTGATTATCAATATGGACTTTTTCCGTTTTAATAACCAAGTCCAATGGGATATGCGCACTGTTCAATTTTGCGATAGTTATAAAAAAAACACCCATTTCATTCTGTCCCGGCAGATTAAACCTCCGGAGTCGCTTGGTAAAGAACAGATCGATCAATGGACAACCATGATAAATAAAACCACACCTTATGATCAAGTAGCCCGTTTTTTTAATGAACATACAATTATCAATTCTTCCCGCGATATTGACGAAAAACAGGAAAGCCTGTACATAACCAGTTTATACCTGAACGGTAAAATCAAGGATAAAACCACACGATCTATAATGACGGCACTAAACAATTGTCTTACTCTGCATGAAAAAAGATAAGTTATTGATCATCTGCACCCTGTAAACCCCGCTGGAGAAAGCTTTCCCGGCAGACTTAAACTCTGGATATCTGCAGTAAGCACGGATTTTCACGGAGCTCATTATGACGATAACGGATCAGATTACGGTAAAGTCAGATCCGTAAATGAACTTGAAAAATACCTGCGTATTATTATAGATAAGCCTCTGCTTATGACAGAATCGGTTGCTGATTTGGAACATGAACTGTCTTATTAAATTGATGCTGTTTCTGATTATCCTTGCACTTCAGCTTCCGAGTAAAGAAATACGTTTTTGCATAGCCTTCTCCTCACCTGATACCTGCTGTGCTGCAGATACCGATGCCAGTTTTTTAAGATAACCTGCTTCAGTATTTTTCAGGGATACGGCTTTAGCGGAAAATTTCTTTAAAAATTTTTTCCATTCCGGATTCAGTTGCGCCCCGGGTTTAAGCGCTGTAATGCCGAGTACCAGCAGACTGGTGCTGCCAGAAGCGGTAAGAATAAGCTTGTTAATTTTCTGGCCGGGATGAGGATTGCGCCATGCATATAGATATACATGCAGCGGGACTCCGATACTTCTGGTGGTTGCGTTATATCCCTGCCATACGGCAAGCGCGTCAGAAGGATGGTTTTTTCCCCACCAGCCGTCGATTTGTTCTCCGGGTTTTATCGGTATTTTTAAACTGCTGTCATTCTCAAAATTCACGCAATATTCCCCGACCAGCGTATCGGGCGGCGGCTGATTTTTGGCATAAGTATGAAGAAAATAAATACTGCCGGCGCAGGCATTTATAATGAACTCTACAGCAGAAGGCAATCCGTCTTTTTCAGCAATATTATGCATACAGATAATTGTTCGGCCGTTGTTGCTTTCCGGTTGGATCAATGAAAAATCAATGCCTCCGAAGTTTTTTCTTTTCCATGGAAAATTTTTCATATCATTGTCACCCTGGTCTGTCCATCCGGCAACCTGTGCAGTATTATAATATCCGCGGTTTGCAGCAGCGGATATATCAATTGCCCGGTAATCGGATTTTAAAAACCGGGTAAATGCGGGTTTTAATATTAGCAGGGATTGAATAAAATCCGCTTCCAGATTTTTACGTTTAAAGTAACCGAGCAGAAGCCGGAAGTTTTCACTATGCCGTACCGGTTTCTGTCCAGCCAGATTTAGCAGGTTATTATCAAGTGTGGGTCCGGGTGTAACTATGGCGGAAAAAAATTTTTTTGTCCTGGTATCGCTGATTCCATAATACAAAGAGCAAAAGCGGCCGGCAAGGTTTGCATGCGGCATCCTTCCCCCGTTCCAGGCATGTTCAGCTGCTGCGGCATGCGGGAGATGGTAATATTCCCAATGTGATGCCGGCCTTGCTAATGAATTACTCGCTGCCCATGAGGTTGCAAGTATTCCCTTTTCACCGTATTCACGAATGCGCTTTGAAAACCAGTGCATATTTTCGGAAAGTTCCCTGAAATCCATGGGGTTTCCCAGGGAACGCCTGGCGGCTCCTGCTCCGATAACCTCATATCCCTGATCATGATAAAATCCGGTAAGGGAAAAAGTTTTGCCCTTGCGGGGAAACCCGGGGCACTTCCAGTATTTTTCATACATCTGGTACAGTGAGGGTGAGAGTTTTTTCTGCGCTTCTTCTGTTTTAATCATCCCGGGTATACCGCGTACCAGAAGCTCGCTTGCGGTATCAGTCTTTTCTAGATAATTCCAATAATTCAGGATCAGCGGCTTTTTCAATTTCCCGGCAATGCCCGGGTGGGTGGCAATCATATCATCCCAGAGAATCGGCATGAGTCCTTTTTGCCTGATGAATTCAATAATCGGATTTATATGCCTGCTGTATAATTCGTCTTTTCCGTATTGATCGATTATATTCCTGCAGCGCGGGCAGAAACGCGCCCGGAAAGGCTCATCTCCGCCGATATGAAAATAATGCAGCCCGGGATGCGCTGCAATTACTTCTTCCATCATTCCCAGGATTAATTTTTTTGCCTCATCGTTTGTACCGCAGCATTCATTAATCGCAAGATCATCCTCCCGCAGATGCCGAAAACGATCATGCTTCAGAATATACTCAAGATGCCCATAACTCTGTACCAGGGGAATAATCTCCACGCCGAGCAGACTGCAGAGAGACTGCAGTTCTGCCAGTTCCCCGGGCGTATAGGCGCTCCCAACCGCGATATCAGGAAAATGGCGAAAAGGAAATTTATCTTCATATTCCATCAGCAAAAAATTAATTTTCATTCCGGCAAGCATGATAATAAATTTTCTGATATACTTTTTATCAAGCGGAACAGTTTTAAGATCCAGATGAAACATGCGCATGCCTATATCCGGCCAGTCGCTGATGCGGCAGCATGGAGGGCGGCGGTTCATTACGAGAATTTGAGCAAGTGTAGCTGCTGCACGCAGGAGTCCTTCGGCGCTGACGGCAGCAAGTGAAATCCGCTTTTTATCAAGTATAATCCGGTATTCTTCCCTGCGCTTTTCATCCAGATTATTACTCTGCAATGATAATTCCGCATGGATGGCGATACCAGCAGCAGATTTGTTTTCTTCCATCAACAGACTGAAAGCAGTGTTTATCCGTTTTGCCAGATTTTTATCAGTACCCGGACCGGCAGTAAATATTATTTTTTTCAGCAGCGGCATTGTGCCGCCGGTAAAAACCGCTTTCTTTACAGCCGGAATCAGATTTGTTATTGGGTTGGTATTCATGTATATTTTCCTTATGCGATGGATCAATTCATTATACTAAAAAAACATTAATTTGTCAATAAAATAAATATAAATATTTTATAATGTTAATTTAATTAACATTAATGAGTTTCGATTAAACTTTTCATTTCCCGTTCAAACGCATAAACAGCAAGCGCATGCAGCAGTTCATTGTTGTCAGTATTACCGGAAACAACTGAAATTTTTTCCTGCTGCGAACTGAAATAAATATCATTCAGATTTTTTTCAAGAAACCAGATTAGCACATCATTAAAAGGCCTGTTTTTAAGAATGATTTTTTGCGGCATACAGGCAATAACTATATTGCGGATAATAGCGGAAAATTCCTCAAAAGCTTTGGTAATAACAGACACGGTAAGCGGATCTTTCATATTCCAGCCTTTACGGAGAATTTCTTCGGGAATATTACACCTGTAATTTTCGTATTCAGCAAGAGTCTGTTCCCCGTTTTTCATGCGGATCCGTATTTCCTGAGATATAACCCAGAGAGGGAAAACATCCCTGAGCAGATATCCGCTGCCTGTTTTGCACATGCCGATTTCTCCGGCTGCATGATCAAGTCCACCTATGATATTTTGCGAAGAGACAAGCCGCAGAGCCAGGCCGTTCCCGATATAAAGAAATGAGCCGGTTTTTTTATGTTCCTCGGACAGAATCAGGGCGCAGCATTCCACAGACAAAGCATTAATAAACGAAAGCGGAGGCATACTTTTAAAAAATTTTCCAAATTTTTTGTCAAGATCACAGGCAAAATTCATATTATGCATCTGATTGGTATTGATTGCAGCATGCGGAGACCACGAAGCCTGGGAAAAAAAAGAAGTAGAGCGGTTATAAAGCAAACCGGTTTGCTGATTAATTACTCCCTTGACCGCAAAGGCCAGGGCAATAATTTCATAGAAGCAGATTTTTTTTTTATGAAGAATTTCTGAAATCCCTGCATACAGTTTCTGTATTTCACTGTCTTCAAGATTGGTAAAAAAATTGGCAGTTGTTTTTTGATATATTATTTTAAAGGAAGAGTCGATTATCCCGATAGTAATACCGGGCTCCTGATTGATAATAACCGCAACAATATAAAAAAATCCGGGCCGCAGGCCTAGTTTTTTTTTTTTCACTGTTTTATACGGCCTAACAGAAGATACGGTTGAAGTATCGGTAATAAGTTTTTTTTTAATTAAATCGCCAATCCTTCCGGAAATATTGGCTCTGCTTACCGCGAATAATTTTGCCAGTTCGGTCTGGGTTTGTGCCTGATTTTTTACAATCGCCCGGATATACTTGTAATTTGCCTTCCCTGCTGTTTTTAGAAAATTTTCAAGCGGGATATTATTTTTTTTCATTTAACGTTTTATTGTCTTTCTTGAGTAACCATGATTATATCAAAAATAATATTTGATTTCAATACGGGATTTATTGACTTAAAAAGTCCCAATTTTATTGCGGTTTTCTGTTTTAAATGGAAGTATTTATCTCTCACAGATTCCCACTTTTATTTTTTTTAAATGGGAATCTGTGAGAATTTATTGACGAGACCTGCAAATCATATTATAACCAGATGTCTTATAAATTATATGTAAAAAATTATTCGATACGATAATCCGTTTTATGAAACCCTTTTCCCTGCTTATCAAACCAGCTTCTGCTCTGTGCAATATTGACTGCACATATTGTTTTTACAAGCGCGTACTTGGCGTTTATCCTGAAACGGAATATCAGCTGAAAATGAGCCTTTCCACAGCCGAAGCGCTGGTGGAAAAATTTTTAGGACTTAAGTTTCCGGCTGTTTCGCTTTGCTTCCAGGGCGGCGAACCGCTTTTAATGGGACTGGATTTTTACCGGCAGATTATTGAAATGGAAAAAAAACACGGTTTTCCCGGGCAGGCTGTGGGAAACTCCTTTCAAACCAATGCCGTGCTGGTCAATGAAGAATGGGCTGCATTTTTCCGTCAGTATAATATGCTGCTGGGTGTAAGTCTTGACGGAGAAGAAGACCTGCATGATTATTACCGTAAAGATTACAGCGGCAGCGGAACCTTTAAAAAAGTCATGCAGGGTATCAGGCATCTGGAAGCGGGAAACGTTGAGTTTAATATTCTTTCCATGCTTACCCCGGCAAGTGCACCCCGGGCTGTGAATACCTATAAATTTCTGCGCAGCCTGGGTTTTAACTATCTGCAATTTATTCCCTGCCTGGAAGAAATACCCGGTGCCGGTAAGCCTGCTCCGTTTTCGCTTTCTTCCGATGACTTTCTTTTGTTTTATAAAAAACTTTTTGATACCTGGTATGAAAACGGATATCCGCACGTTTCCGTCAGGCTGTTTGACGATATATTAAGCTATATACTTGACGGGCACCGCAATTCTTGCGCTTTTCAGAATGCCTGTAACAGTTATTTTCTGGTGGAACATAACGGTGATGTTTATCCCTGCGATTTTTTTGTTTATCCGGAGTGGAAGCTCGGCAGTATTGTAAATAACAGTTTTGATGAAATAGTAAAATCGGATAAACGTCTAAAGTTTGCCAAGTTAAAAAGCATGGCAGGCAGGCATTGCCGGGAGTGTAAATATTATACATTCTGTCTGGGCGACTGTACCAAGTTCCGGCTGTTCGGCGGCAATAATGAAAGCCATATCAGCGCCTTGTGCCCGGGTTTCCGTGATTTTCTTGATTATTCTTTTCCGCGTTTTCTGGAACTTAGCGAAGATATAAAAAAACGAAGACTATCCCGGAGAATGCAGTCTCCGCCTCCGGTTATTCCTGCTGATTATCCGCGTAATGCTCCATGTTTATGCGGCAGCGGAAGAAAATACAAACATTGCTGTATGCAGTCTGAAAATAAGAGTTAATAGTGTTTCCATACCGGCAGTAAGGGCGCAATGTAAAATTCCCGAACAATACGCAGATTAAATTTTTCATGTTTTTCGGGATTTTTTCTGTAAGCAGCAGGGCGATTTGTAAAAAAAAAATATACTTACCCAGATTTAATAATTAAAATTTAAAAAAAAATAACATGAAGAAATCTTGAAATAATAACATTTTTTAACTATTTATAATATTCTCTTCGTGTTAAAATTTGTAAAATCTGAGTGGATACAAAATTATTTAAAAATAATTTTAGAAGATTAATATTTTTGATATTTATCTGCATTGTTTATCTGTTTTATTTTTTTTCCTGGGGTTGAGATAAAAGGCATTTGTTAATGCTTACTGCATAGGCGCGTACGGCTTCAATTACGGTAATATCAATATTTAGTTTTGATGCAATGCATTTGCCGTATAATTCCTGAAGCTTGAGCATGGATTCCAGGAAATTTTCCCTGCGCATGATAAATAAATCTGCGCCCAGCGGGTTATTTATGGCATAAAAAGCATCTTCATGCAGAGTCATCATAAAAAACACGGATATACGGTCAAGCGAATTCAGCCAGGCGAGCAGCGCCCGGCTGTTTTTGGCTATCACCAGTTTGATCAAATCACCTAACATTTCCGGATGCGGTTCAGTACCGCAGTTTTTTCTGATATATTCGAGATAATTATACTCATTTTTAAAAACCTGAGAGACGGTTTCCGGCCAGTCCCCGCTGAACAGGCTGTCCATACGTTTTCTGATATAATCAGTGCACAGATCAAAGACAAAAAGATAGTATTCGTTTAAAATTGTGAAATAATCGTAATTTTCTCCCGGGTTGCTGCGTACGGCGCCGTAGAGCACTTCCGCAGTATTAAGATTGCGTACGGCTTTTTCATTATTAACGGTTCCGGAAAGCTCCCGGTAAAGATCCTGAAAAGCCGTTCTGATATTTATTTCGCTTTTTTCATCACCGGAAACAATATCTGTCTGTTCGCACGCTGCCAGCATGAATTTCTCTATAGTTCTTTTTACGGATGCAGCAATATTTTTTCTCTGATACCTGCGGATAACAGCGGCAATATTATGGCCGGCTGCGCCTGAGGGCTCGATGCGCGAAAGGATATCGGGAAAATCATCGCGGTACTCGGCCTGATGAAGATAAAAGCGCACTATTGATTCAAGCATATCCGGGGTGCCGGTTTTAAGCAGAATTTCCGCTGCTTCTTTTTTAAGAAGATGGTCTTCCCTGGAAAAGACTTCATAGATTTTTCCGCAGCGTCCACGATCAGGGTGCTTCTTGAAATACTGCAGGGCGTAATAAATGATCTGATAGGACGATGAACTGAAAAACTTCAGCATTTCCTCGGCAAATCCATCTATATTGTTTTCCGTGATATAGGCGATTGTGTATTTCGACAAACCCGGAATTTTAAGCAGCACGTGCAGCGTCTCAGCCGGTATTACCCAGTCCTGGGCTGGACGCAGCAGAAGCGCCAGCAGGATTTCCCGCAGATTTTCCATGTTGGCTGCCGGCTGCAGCATATATTCCTTAAGGCAGTTTTTTATAAATTTCAGAGCTTCTTCGCAGCGCAGGGTTATAATAGTACGGAAAAATATCTTTTCTTCAGGTTTTTTCCCTGCCAGTTCAATCAGGCTTCCGGCATGAGCGTCGAGCCTGAGACTGGAGGCAAACCATAATACCAGCGCGGTAAAATGCGCTGCTTCTTCTTTTTGAATCAGCGTAATGCTTTCGCCGATAATAAGTTCAATCAGAAGATGATCCGCAGGCAGCAGTTCATAAATAAATCCGTTTAAAACCGCTCTTTTCAGCCCGGAGAGGATATAACTTTTCTGTTCCAGCGTAGGGGCAGCTGTAAAAAAATCATAAGCCGTTTTAATGCCTTCATGTTTTTTCAGAGTAACCAGGGCATTGACCAGAGAGTCGTAAATGCGGCTATGGGCGCTTTTATTAAAAAAATCAATTAATACGGAAGCGGCCCGGGTGCGCATTTCTTCCGGTGCGCTTATAAGGGGCAGACAATCGATGATGATTTTCTGCAGATTAACGCTGCGGCAGTCCGGCAGAAAAGAGATAAACAGAGAAAAAACCAACGGACTGTCAATACGGGCCATATTCATCACGGCGGTTCTGGATTGCGCGGTATAATGTTTCTCGTATTCCTCAAGCCTGGCTTTAAGAAGAGGAATTATTTTTTCCGTAAGCGAATCGGAATTTTTCAAATCGAAAACCGCGCTTTCATCGCCGGAAATAAGTTTTTTAAGCGTAAGACGCGGCCGATCTATACCGGTTCCGGTATTTTTAATCTGCCGACAGAGCAGAGAAGCGGCCGGCAGATTCCTGAGGGCGTGAATCTGTTCCCGGCCAATACTGCCGAATTTTTTTAAAAATAAAAGCAGGGTGAATATTTTCATCTGCCGCTCTGCGCTGCCCTGCGCCTCCCGGCTTTCATGCTCGGCCAGGCGTATGATTTCCTGTTCCGCCCAGCCGGTAATTTCCGGTGTTTCCGAGACTCGCCGTATTGACAGCAGGTATTCTATAATATCCATACGTTCGGAAGCGGAAGCTCCTGAAAAACTGCCGATAATAAACGGGGAATATCCGGAAAGCCCGAGCCGGGTAAGAATTTTTAATGCCAATTTTTTTTTAACCTGGTTACGGGTCAGACGCCAGATTTCAAATACCCGGTCGGCGCAGCCCGGGTCACTGATGCGGTAAAATGCCTTCAGTACGGCTATTTTAATGCAATCGTCGTTTTCAAGACTAATCTCTATAAGCGGCAGTATAATGCCCCTGTAATCGCTGAATTTGCCAAGGGTTTCAATTACATAAATTTTTTCTTCAGGAATTCGTGTGGCATAAAAAAAATCAAGCAGGGCGCTTATTTCACGATAACCGCCTGATAATGCCAGGCTGTCGATAATATTTTTTACTTCATTGAATGACCCGGCCTGCAGGAGTTCGGCAGTGACCAGTGAATATTTATCCATGGGTAAATTGTACAGCCTGGGCCGGGAATACCGGTCCGTCAGCGCACACCAGATTATAACCTGCAGTGCTTTTTACAGCGCAGCCCAGGCAGATTCCCATACCGCAGCCCATTACCGCTTCGCAGGAAATCCAGGCCGGGATATTACAGCCGGAACTGATTTGCTGAACAGCTTCCAGCATTTTTTCCGGACCGCAGGCAAAAATCGCCTGGTATTTTCCCGAGGCTGCTTCATCGGTTAAGGCGTCGGTTACCAGTCCCCTTTCCCCGGCCGAACCGTCATCGGTTATTATTCGTACCCGGGAAGTAAAATTACGGAACTCGTTTTCCAGATAAATTTCTTGGCTGCGGCGGAAACCAAGACAGGCGGTGAAACTGTTTTTTTCAGCATAGCGAGTAAGATAAAAAAAAAGCGGCGGGATGCCGATTCCTCCGCCGGCCAAGAGAATATTTTTCCCGCAAAAATCAGGAAATCCGTTTCCCAGCGGACCGTTAACTTCGAGCTCAGCGCCGGACTTAAGACCGGAAAGGAATTCAGTTCCCCGGCCGCGCAGTTTATAATAAATAATAATGGATTGATCGGTGACAGAAGCTATGGAGAACGGACGGCGCAGGGTATTTACTCCGCTGTAGAGCGTTACAAATTCACCCGGGCAGGCAGCAGCAGCAACAGCCGGGCAGTTTAATTTTAGACGGAAAATACCGTCTGCGGTCTGCCGGTTATCGGCAATAACGGAAGTTTGCAGCCGGTTTTTTTTCATTTCACAGAGCAGAAAGCGTTTTTTGAATTTCCGCCCGGTTGGGATAATCGGGTTTTTCTTTAAGCAGATTTTCAAGAACTTCCCTGGCTTTGGTTTTATCCTGAAGTTTAATCCAGGCATATCCAAGTTTTTCCATGGCTGTATACTCGCGCGGATTAATTTTTAAAAGCGTTTCATAAGTCTGCCTGACTTTGGTGTAGTCCTCTTTTTCAGTATATACACTAGCCAGATTATACATTACGGCTGTGTTGCCGGGGTTTATATCTTTGGCTTTCAAAAATGATTCTTCGGCATCAGGCAGGAGGCGGAATTTATGATAAATGAGCCCCAGCTCATTATAATGCCCCATGCTGTTTTCCAGATTTTTTTCATATTGTATGGCAAGTTTGGCTTCTTTAACAGCCGATTCCAGAATACCCTTGTCTTTCCAGAAACGTGCGAGTTCTATGTGCGCTGTAGGATTCTGCGGTTCGTATTTA
>DNNS01000091.1 GCA_003497555.1 Spirochaetia bacterium | reverse complement strand
AACTGTCATGCCGGGCATGGTTTTAATAGTCAGGGAACGATTCTGATTGCAGCGGAAATTCCTGAAAACATAATAATGCCCGGCTGAAACCGGCCAGGCGCTGGGGAAATTTTTTAAAAAATCTTCGCGTTCGGTAAAAAAGGAACTGATGTTTTTCATTACATTTCCGGTATATTTGATGAAAAGATTGTCTTTTTCGAGTCTGTTTACAATCTGACGCTGCTGAAGTTTCTGAATTTCACCGGAATATAATTTGCTGTCAATGGTTTCAATCGGCAGATCTCTTCCGCCCATGCCTTCATGCCGGGGCAGCCGGAATTGCCGCAGAGCGGTATTGGCTGTGAAGTTTTCAAAATTTTTTTTAAAATCGGCAATTGTACGATCAAGCTCATCGGTTTCCTGGATATAAGCCTGCAGAAAAGTTACGCTGTTCTCGCGGAAAAAAGCCAGTTTATCGATATGCTTGGCTTTAATGGCAAAAGTTATGAAAAAGAAGCATCCCAGTAAAACTATCGCAGAAAAAAAAAGGATTACCCCTGTCAGTTTGTAGTTGTTTATATGTATATTTTTTATATCCCGCTCGGAATGAGGAATAATCATGATAGTAAACCGCTGTCTGCCGAAATTATTAATTTTCTGAATTAATTCCTGAAGCAGAGCAACAGCTCTTATATATAGAATTTTCAGCATTTTTTTGTTGATAACAGACATGTACTGTAAAATTTAACATAATTTAGACAATACGTCAATCGATTTATAATACTTGTGAATTTCTGCAGAATTATTAAATTGAGAATTTTTTTAAAAACCGTATTGCTTGTTTTTAAAATTCGTTCAATTGCTGATGCGCATATAACAGGCTGGAGTGAAAATGACAGATTGTTGTATTTCATGCGGATTTTATTTCTTTCTTGCTATATTATCGGCAAGCGCAGGGGGTATTTTTATCAGCAAAAACATCCCTGCTTAAACATATTTTAAAACAATTGAATACATTACCCTTGACCGGCCGCTCGCAGCCGAAGTGGCAGAGACCAATCCCGCTCAGTTTCTGATTAAAAACAGCGGGTGAGCCGTTATGGATTTAACCGGAAGTAAACGGTTTCAGTTTTTCACTGAGTAATATTTATAACCTAAAAATCAGCGGAGCGCTGAATTTCCTGGGAAATATTAAGGCAATAATCTCCCATTTCTTCCAGCAGTCTGGTAATATCCATAAAAAGAAGTTCGCCCTGTACATCGGATTTTCCGGTCATTAATTTCTTTTTGACGATTTTGCGCAAAAGATTCCGGCGTTTATTGATTTCATCTTCCATTTTTAGCGCATGTTTGAAAGAAATTTTTTGTATTTTATTGTTAAGAAAGTCGGAGTTATAACGCAGAAAATCAAGCACCAGACTGATATAGTCAAAAAGCTCATCTTCGGCTTCTTTATGAAAATCGTGCTCTTTTTCCGCCTTGATCAAAAACAGCCGGGCAATACTTTTACAGGCATCTCCGGTGTGCTCAAGTTCATTGGCAATGCGGTGCATGCCCTTGATTCTGGAAGCCTGATCTTCATTAAGTCCTTCAGCCATACAGGCAGTTAAAAAATTGCTGATATTAAAACGCATTTTATCGGTAATATTTTCAAAGTCCGCAACGCGCTGTTCAATTTTTTTTACTCCTTTAAGATCTTCTCGGGTAGCATTCATAACCCAGACAAGCATGTCATGCACTACTCTGGCCATGCGACCTATCTCCTGTTTAACATTTAACAGGTTGGACTCTGTTGCCAGCGGCGTGGAAGAAATCATTTTTAGTCTTTTTTTTATTCTTTTCTTTTCATTCTCATCTTCATGGAATAATTTTTGTACAATATTGCAGAACTGCGGAACAAACCAAATCAGAATGAAAGAATTGCAAATGTTAAAAGCGGAATGAAAAGCCGAGAGATGTATGGGAATATTGGCAGGATCAGCAGCAGCTCCGGGTATTAGCAATTCAATAAAATGTAAAAAGGGGAAAAAAACAAAAAACATCCAGCAAACGCCAAAAACATTAAACAGAAAATGGGCTCCGGCTGACTGTTTGGCTCTGATATTAAGAGTACTGGCTGCGAGCAAAGCAGTAATGGTAGTTCCGATATTTTCGCCCAGCACCATGCCGGCAGCAAGGGGAAAGGAAATCCAGCCCTTAAACGCCATGGTAATAGTAAGGGCCATGGTTGCTGAAGAAGATTGAATGACAAGCGTGATTAGAGTTCCGATGAAAATAAAAAATAATACGGAAATATGACTTTCATTGGAAAAATTTTTAAGAAAACCGAGAGCGTCTATATTTTTCTGCAAATCAGGAACAGAATTTTTCATAATATCAAGACCCATAAAAAGCAGAGCAAAGCCTATAATCATTTCGGCAATATCGCGTCTGGATTCTTTTTTGCTGAACATCAGAGGTATGGATACGGCTAAAGCCGGTAAAGCTACGGCAGAAATAGAAAATTTAAAACCTATCAGGGAAACCAGCCAGGCAGTAACTGTAGTGCCTATATTTGCCCCCATAATTACGCCGATAGATTGCTTTACCGAAACCAGCCCGGCATTTACAAGACTTACCAGTAACACGGTAGTAGCTGATGAAGATTGTATTATTGATGTGACTGTTACTCCGGCTATCAGACCGGAAAAACGGTTACGGGTAAGAACATTAAGAGCATTGCGAAATCTGGGCCCGCTGCGTTTTTGTATACCGTCGCTCATCAGTTTCATGCCGTACAGGAAGAGCCCAAGTCCGCCTGCCAGTTTTATCAGGTCGTATATTGAAAACATAAATTACCTTTGCTATGATATTTGTCTTTTCGGTAAATATTAATGGATAACCGGTATTATGTCAAATCCTGACAATCTCCCATTTTTCAAAAAAAAAAACAGCGGGAAACTGTTAGGTAAATATTTCCCTGCTGAGAAGCGGTTTATTGTTCTGAACACTGAATTCTTTGTGTGGAAGGCGTCGGGTGAGACACTCCGAGCTTAACCCGGATGTTTAAGAGGGAAACACCCAAAACAAAAAGAAACAATCCGTGTAAATCTGTGTAATCCGTGTCATACCTTTGCTTTTTACATGATAGAACTAATATGCGAAACCCTTTTATTATTTTTTACTATAACAAAGAAAAATTTAAAAACAGACACGGATTAATTTGGGGTCAATCAAAATGAAATAAAATTCAACGTAAAACTAAAAAAATTGTACTTACTCGGATATTAAAATTAATAATTAAAACTTTAAAAAAACAACACGAAGAAATCTTGAAAAAACAAGATTTCTTAACTATTTATATTATTCTCCTCGTGTTAAAAATTGTAAAATCTGAGTGGATACAAAAAATTTACCTCAGAGCATTGATATTGTCGGGCTTTAGTATACGCTTTCAGCCTGCTTGAATATTTTTGCTATTCAGGATGTCGAAATGAACCCATCTGCTTCATCACCTGCAAAAATAGAGTCCTCGACGTACTAAACAGTACGCCTCCGGCTTTCTTTTTGCGAACTCTTCGGATTCTGGGTCCATTTCGACATCCTGTCCATGTTTCAAATCAACGGTCCGATTAATAACTTTTATTCGCGTTGACATTTCAAGGCCTGTAAAGTATACTTTCTTCAATAATATGAATCAAAAATTTTGTTTATTACAAGGTTTTCTGCCTGATGGATAATTTTCTCGCTTTTAATCTGCCTTTTATCATTTTTTTTACCATTTTTATATTCTTTTTTGTCCGCCTGCTGGTAAACCGATATACACTTGATAAAATAAAAAAATATCTTGACGTCCGCGGCCGGGAACTGGAAAAAGAGATGGACAGCCGCCTGGAAAAATTCCGCGATTCGGCAATTGATCTTGACGTAAATATTAAAAAAGCCGAACAACTGAACAGACTGATTACAGTTAATTATAATTCCCTTTCCGAAAAAATGGACAAACTCCGGAATTTCAATAACGGCATGGAAGAGTTTATCAAACGCAGCAGTGATATTCATAATACCACTTCCCTCCTATGGAAAGATATTAACAATAAAACCGATTTTCTTGACAAACGCAAACGGCTGCTTGATAAAGTCTCAGGCCGTCTAAAGCGCCTGACATTCCGCGTACATGAACTGACCGATACTACCGGTAAAAAATCCGCAGAAGTTGATAAAAAGCTGTCAGTGTTTATTGAAAATTTTGAAGCAGATCTGCAGAACAGATTTTCGGCCCTGGCTGAATATTTCAAGCAAAAGGAAAACGGCATTAATTCCGAAATCAGCGCCAAGACCGGAGCTTTCGAAGAAATAATCGCAGAATTCAAAGAAAGCGCCCGGCAGGCGAGTTCCGGTATTGAAAACGTACTGCATCAAACCAAAGACAGTCTCGAAACTTCCATGCGGCAAGCTGTTGATGAAATACAGAAAAACGAAATCCGCAACACAGAGCTTTTTCTCTCGGAAATACGCGAAAAATATCAGGATGTTTTTTCGGAAATCGACAATAACCGCGAACAACTCGCTGCTGATTATCAGAATCTTGCCGAAAAACTTACAATCATTGGATCCGATTCAGAAAAACAGCAGGAAAAAACATTATCGGAAATTGCTGAATTTCAGAAACAAATTACAGACTCATTCAATGCCAAAATTCAATCGCATGAAGAAGCATTGACTGCTGATTTTCAGAAATTGACCGACAGTGCACATTCAGCTAACGAAGAAATACAGGGCATGCATTCTGTACTGCAGAAAATCGAAACTGAAAAAAACGAAAAACTAAAGCAGTTAGCTGTTCTATTTGAACAAAAAGCAGCAGGCTTTGAAGAAAGATTCAGT
>DNNS01000247.1 GCA_003497555.1 Spirochaetia bacterium | reverse complement strand
ATTGTTACAGGCCCGTATTTTCCGGCCGGAGCATCAAGTACGAGATCCGATATATCAAAATAAATTGATTCGTCACTGACATCCATGACCAGCCAGTCTTTTTGATCATTATATCTGGAAAAACAGGAATAATCGCCGATCAGTTCAATGTCGTCAGAAAAAAACAGCGAATAACTGAATTCGGTTCTGATCGGATTATTGTGCCCTTTGGCGTAAAAAAAAATGCGCTGTTCAATAATATCTTTTTTTTCAATAAAATCAACGGAAGAAATTTTTTCATTTTTTTCATAATTAACCGGTAAACCGCTGTCAAAACCGTTTTGAAGAATCAGTGCAAATGCTTTGTTATCCAATTTAAAAAAAATATTTGTTTTTTCGGTTTTAAATTCTGAAAATTGCGATTTTTCCCTGATTTTCAGCAATAAACCCTTTTCCTGCATTGCCATCAATTCCTTGATTAAAAATCATTTTGATAATGAATAGCTTACGGTAATTTTACCGGCAGAGATTTGCCTTATATCCAGGGAATATTCGGTTGTTGCCATTTTTCCGGTATATTTAATATAGCCATTGCCTTTTTCGGAAATATGCGGCCTTTTAAAATACCAGTTCTTGCCGTCCTCCTGGCTGACGAGTTTTCCGAATGATCCTGTCTGATCCATGATGTAGTGCTGAATAGTAGCCAGGGGGTGTGAAAAATAAACTCCTTCATTGGAAGTAATCCGGGCAATGCACAGGATTCCATTATGATCAATGTGTACTGCGAGCCTGTCTTTATAAAGATTCTTCCCCGGGTCTTCTGCGAACTGAAACTTAAAACCGATAATTAAAAAAAATACCAAAGACCGTATATAGTATTGTTTCATTTTACAACTCCTGGCATTAAACGGATTTTCCCGGTATTAAAACAGGCGATAAATTTATTACTACCGGATTAAACAGAACGGAATTTCCATTTTTTTTAAGATCTTGCAGAAGACGGTATGCATATACCCCTATAGCTGCGCGGTTAATATGTAAGGAAACAAGTTTGGGTTTAAGATAGCGGATAAAATCACGATTGTCAAAACCGATTATTCCCAAATCCCTGCCAATATTCCGTCCGAGTTCTTCACAATGTTCATAGATCTGGGCTGCAAGCAGATCATTAAAAGCAAATATTCCAAATCGTTTTTTTTGCTTTAAAAGAGAAATCAAAGCTGCATTGCGATAATTGATTCCGGAGGAATATGCCGAATCCCATTCTATGATATTTTTATCAGGAAGTAAATTTCCGCTGTTTACGATTGTATCCTTAAAGCCCTGGAGTCTTTGTCTGTTTACATGACAGGGGTGCTGCATACCGACAAAGATAAAATCCGAATATTTCTTTGCAAGAAAATGTTCGGCGGCTAAAGTGCCTCCCCGGTAATTATCTATCATAACAGCATTGAAATTTTTACCCGGGCATTGCTCCAGGAAAACAATGCGGTTTTGTTCTGCAAAAAATGCCCGATTTTGAATTAGATTATCAAGATAAATAATATTGAATATTCCGCCGTCATAACCCTCTATGTTTGAAAAAAAACGGGCAATAAGCTCTTGCTCGGTTTCAGAATCGAAATTGGAAATTGCCAGAACCGCTTCGTATCCGTCTTTATCAGCTTCGCATTTGATGGCATCTATAATCTCCGGAAAAGATGAAGCGGACGGCAGCAGTAAAAATATTTTTTTTAAGGAAGTACTGCCGCTGCTGCTGGCAGAGGAAATTATTTTTTTCACATAAACGCCTTTTCTTTTTTGCCGTTCCAGTATTCCCTGATTGACAAATGAATCTATCAGGCGATTAATGGTTACATGATTAATCCCGAAATCTTCCGATAGCATTCTCAGACTGGGAACCTGCTTGCCGAGATTACCGGGAGCAGAAAGAAAAGTGTTTATATATGTTAAAAGTTCTTTATAGCTTTTCTTCACATTACCCTCACACTGTAAAAAATTATTTACAGTGTAAATATATTTTAACTCAAATTGCTTGATTTGTCAAATCACGCCCATTATTAAAAGCAAACCTCAGGGCAAATTCGTACTTTATTGTTTTCATTTCAATTTGAGCAGGGAGTATGATTTTTCTTGGGTGCGCGGCAATCCTGCTGAAGCAAGCTTGTAATTATTTCAAAAAATTTGCAAAATCGCACAAATTAAGATAATATTTATCCAAACAAATATGAAAAATATTTTTTCCCTGGCTTTTGTTTCACTGTTGTTTGCCGGAGCATTAATTTGGCAGATACGCATTAATTACGAAAAAAACGACAATTCCCAAAACTGGTCCAATCATGAATATTGCTACAACATAATGATGACTGCAGAGCCAAATTCAATTGTTATGACAGAGGGCGGCGACAATCAGGTCTTCGGGCTGCTTTACTTTACCTATGTAGAAGCCAAGCGTCCGGATATTGATGTTTATGATCAAAAAGGCAATGTCTTCCCCAGATTATACGGAGATCTGATGGCAGGCATGCACCCCAAGCAGAGACAAATGGTATGGGATCTTCGTGATTTTCAACTCTATTCCACAGGCAGGCCGGTTTACCTGCTCTGGAAACGCGGAGACATGGAAAAACTTGATGTCGAATATCTTAAAGAAACTTACGGACTGCAAAGTATAGAACAAATAGAAAAAACCATTCTCACCATGGTTCCTGATGAGGTTTTCAGCCAAGTAACTAAAAATGGAAAGCATCTGAAAGATCAGCATCTGCGTTATCTAGGCCCGTGGTATTTCAGGCAATACGGTATTCTCTATAAGGTAACCCCACTGCGTTACAGTATAATAGATGCACTCGAAATTACCAAAACCGGAAACTATGAATCAATTACTTCATATATAAAACAGGTAAGCCCCAAAAACATTACCCGGGAAATGTTCGGTTTATATATAAAGGAATTAAAAAA
>DNNS01000249.1 GCA_003497555.1 Spirochaetia bacterium | reverse complement strand
CGCAGTAATTATCCGTCCCTCCGCTCCCGGCAGTATCGGATTTATCTCAAAAGTTATCCCGCTGCCGCGGGAGTATGCCGGAATTATTCTCACTTTTCAGGTCAAAGCATCCGCGGATTTTTCCGGTCATACTGCCTGGGCCTTTGTCGGCTGGTATAATCAAAAAAAATTCGTGGGGAAAAAAGATATCTCAGTCGGCCAGGTTAAGGCTGGGGAATNNGCAGTCGGCCAGGTTAAGGCTGGTGAATTGAAACTGGTACGTTTGCCCATTGATCGCTCGGAAATACCGGCCGATACCGATTCCCTTTCTGTCAATCTCGCAGTAACCGGAAAAGAAAAAGGTACGGGAGCGCTGTTCTACGATTCTGTTACTCTTGTATCTTCAACATTAAAAACGGCGGCAGCCCTCCCCGCTGAAAATAAACCTTCTCTGATACCAAATGGCGATTTCGAAACCGCAAGCAAGCAGGATGGTTTTACAGCAGCGCAGCCGGCCCAATGGGTCATTACCCGCTGGAGTAAAAGCAACGATAGTAAAGACCTGGGAATCTGCGAAAGCGAAGCCGCATCCGCAAAACGCTCCCTGTTTATCCGCGCAACGGAACCGGGTTTTATTGGCTATTCTTCTGCAATTGTCCCGTTATCCGGTGATTTCAAATACCTTTTCGCACAAATGTCAATTAAACTCTCAACGGACATGAACGCAGTACCCTGGATTTACATCGGCTGGCAAAAAGGCAGTACGTATCTTTCCCGCGCCGATCTTTCGGTGNNAATCGATCGGCAGGAAATTCCGGCTGACGCTGACGGATTCCGGATATGTATCGCAACCAGGGGGCAGAAAAAGGCTGCCGGCTCTTTAATGGTTGATGATATATCGATAGAGTTGAACCGTTCCCGGAAAAATTTTCTGCTCACTGCCGCTGCGCCGTATTCCTGGTTTGAGGATTCACCGGTAAAATTCGTATGTGCTGATCCGCCGGAAAACATGGAATGGATGAAAGGCATAGTATATAACGCATCCGGAAAAAAAGTCACGGAAATACAAATTGACCGTAATGCCCTGATCCGCGACGGATGGGTATGGAAAGCCGCAAATCCCGGTTTTTATGAAATAGCTTTTTCATATAACGACACTGTTTCCGAGCGGCCGTTAGTCAGAGTTTATACCATGAGGGCCAGAAATTCAGGAAGGTTTGAACAACTGCGCTATGCAGTCTGTGTCAGTAAAAAACACCAGAGGCCGCGTTCTGATCAATTCGGTTTTGACGTACAGGGCCTGCAAGATGACCAGCTTGAAATGGGAAACAAAATCGGTTTCGGCTACATGCGTATGTGGGTACACTGGGGTTCCCATGATAAAAACAAAGTAATCAATCCGGAAAAAGGCGTTTACCAGTGGTCCACGATTGATCATGTGATGGAACAGGCGAAGAAATTTGATTTTCACAATAACCTTTTTATTGTTTTCGGAACCCCGCAATGGGCATCGCCTTATCCGGACCGCACTGATATCGACATTTGCGTGCCGCACTATTCGGTCTGGCTGCCCAAGGATATTTCCTCCTGGACAGATATGTTAAAAGAACTGGTCAGCCGATATCAGGGGCAGATTTCAAACTGGGAACTATGGAATGAACCGCACTTACCAACAGGAAGCTGTTACTGGCGCGACAGCACCAGCAATTACGTAACACTCATGAAAAGCGGTTATAAGACTATCAAATCCATGCAGCCCAATGCGGTTATCTGGATGGGCGGTCTGGGCGGTAAAAGGTACCTGCCTTTTTACCGTGAATACCTGCGCTGCGGCGGCTTTCCCTATTATGATGTTATGTCCATGCACGGATCCTATCCGGAGATAAAACTCTATTGGGACATGGAAAAACAGCAGGGGCTTACGCCCAAGCCCTGGGGATCGACCGAATGGCACGCGGTTTTGCTTAATATGTCCCTGGCTGGAAATAAAATACCAAGCGAGGTTGATCTTAGCCGCCGCATGATGATCGATCTGATGCTCCAGCTGAAAAACAAGGCCGTACGCATTGCGCTTTTTGAGGTACTCAATCTTGAAGAAAAAGAAACTCTAAGTTACGCCAGCGCGAACGGAATGTTTACGCATAGTTCCGGCATGTTCCGGCGGCTCCCTTCTATCGAACCCCGTCTGTGCGGTGTAGTGATCAGGAATTTCATTGATCACGTTGATCAAGCTGTGGAATACCGCGGGGAATATAATTTTGGTGATCAGAAAGCTGTTCTCCTGCACAGCGGCGGTAAAGAATTTCTGATCGTATGGAACGAAAGCGGCAAACCCGCTCCTCTGGATCAGCGCATAGTCAAGGCTCTGCGCTCCGGATCTGCCGGGACTACCTGGGACGGCTGCCCATGGAACATACAAGAACTGGACGAGTTATCCATGTATTATCTAAGTGATATTGATACGGCTGTTTTATCTGCAAACGGTGTACCTGCTACAGCTCTTTTGTATCCCGCGGAACGAAAAATAATAATAGACAATTTCAAAGCAGTTACCGGGATTCTTTGTTCATCGCCGTTATTTAACGATGTACAGGGTCCGGTTTTCCAGAACATCACCTGGAATACAGAAAACTGGACATTCAAAGGTTATGCGGCAAAAACTCAGCCGGAAGGATTTAAAGCGCGTTTTGCAGCGTATTGCGGCCAGACCGGACTCGATATTGTCGTGCATGTGACGGATAAGGTTTTTTATCAGAAAGATAAAGCATCCGTCGGGTATAAAGGCGACTCCGTACAAATTGCCCTGGATGCAGAAGGAAACGGCATGAGCGGAGACCAGACTGAACTCTGCGTATCACATGGGCCGGAAGGTACTGTAATCTGGAAGCATATGGCATCCTATCTCGGCGGGGATATTCCGCAGAACTGGACATCTGCCGGCCATGCGGTAAAATTCGCCCAGTCAGCTGTCGAGCAAACGAATGAGGGGATTCTGTATAAAATACATATTGACTGGAGCGAGTTGTATCCTTTTTCTTTCAGCAAGGACAAACCAATGAAATTGTCTATGCTGGTGAATAATAATGATGGAGATGGCCGTCTGGGTTGGCTGGAATGGGGCAGCGGTATCGGAGAGAGTAAAGACCCGGCCCTATTCGGAAACCTGGAATCGAAATAGAGGATAAAGAGACATACATGCGCGGGAAAAAAACATGCAGCTGTAGAATCTTCTATCGGTGTACTTGATAACCTCGGTTTAAATTTATGCCGCGAAAAAAAAAGTAGTTTTCGGGCAGCCTCTATATACTATTATTTTTCAAAAGTTTTAATAGTTAATTTACCAAACATTTTCATTTTATTATCATCCTGAAGCAGGTGTACCAGTTTAAACTGGCCTTCTCTGCCTGCCTGGCGAATGGTTTCAATTTTAAATTTCTGAAACGCGTCATATTCCAGAATATGAAGTACCGGGGACTTGATTCTTTTTGAGGCTCGCTTGGCTTCATATTCTATATTATAACGGCGCAGCAGTTCATCGGTTTTCTCGATAAATTTTTTATAATCGGAATCTTTATATTCTTTTTCAAATTCTACAAATATGCGGTAATGTGAAGCGGAAAGATCGGCAAAACCTATAAAAAAACCGGCCGCCATGGAAAGATTTTGACAAGCCTCGCTTACTGCATCGATGAACTGGCATTCATAAAGTTTTTCGCCGGTCAGGCTGGTAACGCCGGCTCCTTTCTGTACAAAACGCAATTTCGGGAATTCGTGGAAAAATCCGTCAACTTCGAGAATATCGTTCATATTATACCGGTACAAACCGCTGGTGGTAGATATAATAATATTATATCGTCCGCCTTTTTCCAGTTCCCACGCCTGGTAAATGCGCGGTGACGGCTGTCCCATATCGCTTTCCCTGATAAATTCAAAATACAGCATATGACAAACCATGATAGAAGAAAGGCTGTCATTATCAAGTACAATACCGGCCCGGGCTTCAGATGCCTGATAGGCAAATTCGCGAATTACGGTTTTATCGGCAAAAGCTCCGTCAAGCTGTTTAAGATATTGAACATTATTACCGCTGCGCCAGATATTAACCAGGGCAAGTTCCGGCCAGAAATGACGAGGCAGAAGTTTTCCGTGCTGACTGAGCATTTTTTTTAATTCGGCAGCCCGTTTGGGATTTGGTTTAAGACAGGATTCCAGGGTTTTTCTGATCTCGGCAGATATGGTGATATTGCGTGAAAGCGTGCCCATTTCAATATCTTCGATGATTTCCGAACTGCGCGCATTGATTTCTTTAATAATCTGCAGTAGAGTGCTCGGGTTGGGGGTTATGGCATAGGATATACTATGCTCAATGGTAAAACGTATCAGGCAGTAGTATTTTGATTCATAATCGTCTATTTCATAGGCATCATAGGGCACAACATGAATATCTTTCATAAAGCCCGGAATCTGGGTATATTGATGGCCGGACATGGAACCGTACATTATGCCGCTTTCAGTATAACCTTCCACTGCTTTGCCGACAATGCTTAAATCATGGCCGTCAAAAATATGAGGGTTATCTTTTACACAGGAATACAGCCAGAGTTTGGAAAGGCCCTTATAGCATTCATCAAAATACTTTTCACTGATGGGAATCCATTTGGGTTCTTTGGTAGTACCGCTGGTTGTGGCAAGCATAACCGGTTTCCCGGGAAATAAAACATTCTCTTCGCCTTTAACACAGCGCTCCATATATGGGCGCAGATCTTCATAGGTGCAGATTGGGACATTTTTCTGATAATCCAGGTAATTGCCGATTTGAACAAAATTATGTTCCCTCCCGAAAGCAGTATTTTTCCCGTATTCAATGATTTCTTTTAATACGGTTTCCTGTGATAATTTACAATTTTTAGCGGCTTTTTCCATTTTTGAATACATGGGCTTTCCCACCATAGTAAGTAAAAACTTTTTTAACCAGACATTTTTTGCCATTTTCATCTCCATAAACCGGCAGCATAATCCTTTATTCATTGTTAAAATAACGCGTTATGCAGACAGTTAAGTAATTATTTTACAGAATGGTATTGTAAATTTGACGTCTTGTCAAATAACGGTTTTCTATAGGGTGCGATTTTTTTTCTTGGGTACGCGTCTATATTTA
>DNNS01000335.1 GCA_003497555.1 Spirochaetia bacterium | reverse complement strand
GAGAAATATTTCTTTCATGCAGGGCTGCATTTTTTTTCAGGGTCTGCAGTTCAGCGGTGAGCAGTTTTATTTTTTCTTTATTATCCCAGCCCAATACAAAATTACTGCGGTCGCTTGTTTCCCCGGCTGCTCCCTTGTGCAGATGATTTATTTTTTCATGAATAAACCCGGCAGCTGTAAATGATTTTTCTTCCCTGAGCAGGGTGTCCACGGATTTTACCGGAGCATGATAATAATTTTCAGACAGGAACGAATCAATCTGGCGGAAAATACGGGTTCCCGGATTGATGTCCAGCATGGTTTTTAATCCGCGGTTTTTAATTTCCGCCGCCTGCCACTGGCCGGGAATTTCTTCAGTAATGATAAATGAAATTTTCCGGCTCAGATCTTTTTTATTGATATAGCGGGAAAATGCTGCGGCATGTTCTGCAGGAACCAGAATACTCAGGGCAAACGGCCTCAGTATGAATTCAATAATGCCCTCCAGTTCGCGGCAATCATCGCGCACCTTGATAATCTCTCCGGCAAAAGGCAGCATGTTTTCATCAATGCCGAGTTCGGCTGCAGCGCATGCCCGTTCCCGGTGCAGACTGGCCGGAATTTGGGAAGATCGCGACAGCAGGGATTCGACTTCTTCAGTTAAAACTTTTTCTTCGGATTGTAATTTGGACAGGGCAATGGTGTTTTCATCCCGCTGGATCTGCAGTTTTTCCAGAACAGCAGTATGCCCTGCAAGCCGTTCCGCCGATTTTTCGCGGTTTTGATAGAAAGTTTTTTCAGCCGGTTCGGTAATTAATTCAACCAGGCCGGCCAGTCTGTTATACCGGATGCTTTGCTCCCGGCGGTTGTTCAGTTCTTTTTCCAGATTCTGCTTTTCCCGCAGCAGTTCTTTAAGACGCAGGGCATCGCTGTTTTGTTCAATAGACTGCCGCAGATTCAGTTCTTCTTCCTGGCGTTTTTCCAGCTCATGGTCAAGAGACGCTGTTTGATTCTGCAGGCTGCGCAGTTTTTCATCAATTCCGGAAAGAGCCCTGTTTACCAGATCAAGTTTCATTTCGGCAAAATACACGGGAATAATGCTCTGGAGCATAACGCATTGCCTGATTTCTGCAAGAATTGCATCATAAGAGTCAAGAAGATTTACCAGCGGATTCAGTTTTTCAAGCTGGTCAGCAGCGCGGATAATGGCTTTATGAGCTGCATCAAGATTATCAAAATTTTTTCGCAGGGTGTCGATACGTCCTTCGACATCCGGCCGCTCTAACATATGACGGCGTATAAAATCGTTCAGATTGCCTATTTCCTTGATCGAAACCGTCTGGTTAAACAGGTCCAGGGCTTTTTCGCTTTCCAGGCCGAGCAGCCGGCGGAAAGCGCCTGCATAATCGGAAAAATTATCAAAAACTTCCACGCCTTGCCTTTCCCTGAGTTTTTTTCGCAGTTCCCTGATACTGGTAAATCCGCTGAAATCATTTTTTATTTCAAGAGCCGTTTCAGCCGCAACCTGGAATTTCATCAGCGAATCGTTTTGAAAATAAAAAATCTGCACCAGAGTAACGTCATGAGAATTTGCCTCGTCATGGAAACGGGCAAGCAGTACGCTGTAGCTGTTGCGGTTTCTCAGATATTCCACTCTGGTAATATTATCGCTCTCGCTGCGGCGACGCCCGAAAGCTCCCAGTACATATGATTTTTCATCTCGTTCCCGTTTCTGTTCGCTGCCGGATGCTAAATTGTAATTACGGCGCAGATTGGGTACAAGCAGGGTTAACAGAGCATCAACAATGGTGGATTTACCGCTGCCGTTAGCGCCTGTTAAAAGCGAAGTGGCGCCTCCCGGGGTAATACGGTAAATATTACCGTTAAATGTTCCCCAGTTAAGTATTTCCAGAGTCTCCAGACGGAAACCGCTGACAACAGAGGAATCGGTTTTATTCATTCTGTTTCCGCCGGCCGGGGAAAAATTTCATCAGACTGGGCATTTTCACTACTAAATCCGCTATCAGCGGTTTTATAAAAACCTGCAAGTTTTTCCCGGATGTGTTCAAGCTCTTCTGCGGGTAAGCGCGATTTAATGATGCGCATTACTTCATAAAGATTTTTCTGCTTTGAGGAGAGCAGGCGCAGGAAACCCAAATCAGCGGTCTTCTGAATTACCGCATCGATGTTTCCCAGCATTTTTACTTCATCGGCTTTTTCTCTGAAAAAAAGCGTTACCATTTCGCGCAGTTCATCGCGGGTCATAACCAGCCGCTCTTCCTGGGTGCGGGAAATTTCAAATTGCTGAAGGCGATCGCGCAGCAGCACCAGCATAAGCGTTACCTCGTAAGTCAGCGGCATACGCCTGATCAGCCTTGGAATTTTATATTGTTCCAGGGCAAGTTCTTCATCGCTATACTGGCAGAGATAAGCGTAACCGTCTGCTTCCTGAATGAACAGACCAATACCGAGTTTGGAAAAAAATACTTCAATGAAATGACGGTTGGTGATCAGAAGTTCCCAGCTTTGCCGATCTTCGCTGTATAACGGTCCGCCCAGCAGTTTAACCAGAACCGGAGAATAGGCTTCAAGGCCGGTTTCATCTAACATACGGTTTTCATACTGTCGTTACGGTAATAAACAACTTCGGGAATATTAACCCGGCGCACTGACTTTTTATTTTCCCCGATCTGAAGATCATCGGAAATGGGAATATTAAAACAAACATCATAACGGCTGCTTTCACTGATGGAGTGCCGGCTGTCTTCATGGGCGATCTGCATATAACCGAGAATTTCCGCCAGGCCGAAACGCGCCGGATACTGTTCGAGCACTTCGGGCAGAGCGGCTTTTTCTTTTCCGCTTAAAATCCGTTCTATGTTTTCACGAAGCCTGGAGCGATCAATATAAACAGTATTAAAGAGGTTTGCAATGTGATCAGGTGAGCCGCTTGCTTCATTTATATCCCGGTTTATTTCGGGAAGAACAGCCGGAGACCAGAGCGTACGTTCCATGGGCATATTAAGCTCCGGGCCTGCTTCAAGGCTGAAAAATGCTTTTTCCCTGGGAGGATTTTGAGCTGATTGAAAAGCCAGTTTTTTGATTTCAGCAATTAAAAGCGCGCTGCGCCGGTTTTCCTGCAGAATTTTTTCATCAAGAAAACGCCTGAGCTGTTCGGATAACTGCTGGTTTCCGGAAATAATTTTTTCTCCGGCATCAATGAGCCGGTGCTTGAGCTGGCGGATTAATCTTTCATTTTTATGCAGCCTGCGTATTTCCGGCAAATCAAGTACAGTACGGATTAAACCGTCAAGTTCTTCTTGTCTATGCGGGGAACTCAGAAAATGGTAAAAAGCATAAAAACTCCTGCCTTGATCGGATTCTCTTATTTCCGATTCGGTATCGAGTACATATTTGAGCAGCTGGCCTTTACTGATATTATCTCTCAGCCTTTCTTTCTGCAGGTTACGTACAAATTCCTTGAAATTCTGCTCTACCTCACGGAAGTCAGAAATCAGCCGGTAGGCTGTATCATTTATTTCATAAAAACGTTCCTTGATTTGCGTTTCATTGAATATTTCCACTACGCCGGTTTTAATTATAGTATTGATTTCATGTATTATTTCTTTCTGTCTGCGGCGCAGTTCTGCTATGCGCTCCCCGACATTAGTATTGCTTTTTTGGGATATTTCGCGCAGCAGTTCAAAAATGCGCAGAAATCTGCTTTCCGTTCCTATGAATTCGCGTTTTTCCATTTCCATAACCCAGGTAATAGCCTGTTCGGTTTCAGGAGTAAGTTCTATAGTTGCATCCTGCTGGCCGGTTTCATAGTATTTCCGCAGGAAACGGTGGTTTTCATCGCACCACATATCAAGAAATCCTTCGGGTGTATTGTTAAACACATCGGCAACTCCCTGGTTTTTTAAATCTTCCAGATAGGAAACAAGCGCCTCGCGCATTTCGCTTAAAGGAACATTCAGCCGGTTTTTGTTTTTAAATTGCAGGATAAAAAAACCAAGAATAAGAGGTGCATATTCGCTGCGGAAAATTCTGATCGCCGGATAATTTGCAAAACGATATTTCAGGGTACTGTAATCCATGGTGTTTTGATTATAACACAGCGAAAGAGCAAACGCAATTGTGGGTGCAAATTTATTTATTGAGTAAATAAAACAATTTCGTACTTACTCAG
>DNNS01000294.1 GCA_003497555.1 Spirochaetia bacterium | reverse complement strand
TGTTCAGTATAAGCAAGTGTTCCGGGTTGTTCCGGAGATATCAGACAGTCGGCTTTTATTCCGGCTCCGGCACATATGGTCTGCAGTAAAAGTGAAATATTTTTTGTTTCCAGTTCTGCGCCTAAAAGATATACTGCTCCCCGGCCGCAGGTATTTTTTACCAGAGCCGGAGAACCGTCGGGCAGCGCGCACCTGATTTGTGCGCCTTCCGGAATCAGACGCATACCGTATTTTCCCGCAGATGAAATTCCGGCCTGCAGATCAGGCAGAATTTTCTTTTCAAAAGATAAAATTTCTCCTTTTTCAATAACCTTGCCGCGTTTTGCCCCGAAAAAACCAGGAAAGGAAATTTCCCGGTTTGATTCGTCATCAATAAAAAAAGAATCGGCAGAACATACCAGTATTCCTCCGGCTGAAATATACTGCTCCAGTATTTCCCCGGTGCCCGGCATTACTCTTTTCTGGCCGCGGATAATCAGCACCGGATATTGCTTCAGGAATTCTGCGCTAAGTTCATCGCTGCGTACGATATTGACAGGAATACCGGTAAGAAGCGCTCCTGCATACCAGGTCATGAAATCATTAAAGTCATGCTGTTTTTTCCACTCGCTGAAATTTTCCGGCATATAGGCGCGCAAAGTCTCGTATGGATACAAAACAGCTATCTTTCCTATAATGCGCGGCCGGGGCATGAATACAGGCGCAGCTGTTTCGATTTCTTTTTTTACATAAGGAATAATCCGCATGGCTTCTATTGAATAATTGTCAAGCACTTTGGGATAATTGAAAATTGATATTCCGGAAGCTCCGTGTACAACAGCAGTCCAGTAATGACTGCGCATCTGCCCCCTTGACAGTTTGGAAGCTGACCNNAGCTGACATGGGAATTTCAGTCAGGGTGATGTATTTTCTGAAGCCGCCCCAGACATAGCCGCCGTTTTTATACTTATTAAAAATTCTTACAGCAATGATATTTTTCCTGCCCGGCAGAATTTGTTTTGTTATGTCTATACTGAAAGTTTCCTTGTAATCTTGCGTAGTTTTAACATGAATACCGTTTACATATACGGCTGCCTTATCGGCAAATTCGCTGCCGCTGATATATATGGAAGTTATCTGCGGCGGCAAGGAAAATGTACGCCTGTACCAGCCGATGGTCACATCCCTGAATCCCTGGGTGCCCCATATATCAGGCACATTAATTTCTGCCCAGGAACTGTCGTCATAATCAGGCGAATACCATTTTTCCTCAAGGCCCTGATCCGGTGTTGCAAAATTATCATCAAGGCTTTCGGAACTTCCCCTGAATTTCCATTCCCTGCCATGAAGTTCAATAATCCTTGCGTTTTTGCCAGGCATTTTTTCTACAATAAAAGGCGATGACTCGTCAGCAATAATCGGTTTATCCCTGGCAGCATTGCATGATACATCCCAAAGCAGCGGAGTCTGCAGCATGGACTTGATTTCGGTTTCGTCTTCTTCTCCCTGATACTGGGGAATATAATGACAGGATATTTCCGGACAGGATATATCCTCATACGCTGCTTTCAGCGGGGGATATATTCCCTGGGGGCCGTATTGCATCATATAGGGTGATTTCATGGCAATGCGGGCGCGAGGTTCAATGGAAAGCAGATATTGTTTCTGTTCATTGATGGTTTCTGCGAATCTTTTTTCCGTAAACTTCACCCAATCGAGCCAGAGCATTTCCGAATACCCTTTCTGGAAATCAGCTTTGGTCGGGCGAAGCACGGAACCGAAATTCAGGGAAGGAATCACATCATTAAAAGTTGCAAATTCCGTTTCCCAGATTTTATTGGCTGCTGTTATGTTTGGATATTTTTTTTCCATCTGTTTTCTGAAGGTGCGGATATTCCAGATGCAGTAATCCATATATGCGGTTTCATTGTTGAGATTGTAAAAAAGAACCGGATAATTGCGCGCAATGCGGGTAACCGCTTTCCAGGAATTATATCTGACCCTCTGCATTTCCGGGTCTTCCTGGCAAAAAAGCCAGTAATGACTATTGACAATACGATCAGGCGCGAATTTATTAAAAGGCGTGGAATGTTTATTTTCATAGAAAAACACAAAAGGCCAAAGCCCCAGGCCAAGGATACGTTCTATCTCAACCACGTCGGAGCGCGATTGTTCTCCCCACGATACATTTACCTGCTCCCCTTCTTTTTTACATCTTTCCAGTGTGTCCCGGCCGTAAGCCCAGAATGGAAAATAATCCATGCCTAACATTTTGGCATGCCATACATCGGATGACAGCGCACCCCAGCAGGTAAGCAGACGATATTCTCCATTTACAAGAAGATCAGGTCCTTGTATGTCCAGGCGGGAAAGTTTATCCGAAAAACGGCTGTCCTGGAGTTCGATTTTACCGGCAAGCTCCACATCATGAATAACCAGCGGAGTATTGGAATATGCGCCATATAAAAGATTAAGGCTATTCGCATTTTTTCCGGTAACCTGCAGCCTGAGCAGTTCGGCATCAAACGCTCCTCCGGTTTTTCCCGCATCATCATTCTTCTGCTGCGCTGCAAGTGTAATGTCATCCAGCCAGATATCCCCGGTAAAATTATTCATCTGGAATACCAGTTTTCCTTTTATTACTTCTTTTTCAAGAGATATACCCCCCTTGTATTCCGTCCAGTCTGAAGTTGCCGGAATTTTTTTAGGGTCAAAATAAAAAAGCGTATGCCCGGGATACCCGTCTTTGGTTTTAAGCGGTATATTGTTTGCATCCCTGATATCAAGCCGTACTACAATCCAGCCTTTTTGCGGAGTAGAAGCAATATTTTGGGTTTTTATCCATAAGGAAAAAGGCAACAAGCCGGTGCATTCAAAATCATCGGATACAGCCTGGATTTTCTCTCCCGGTTTCGCTGCGGAAAGATGCAGGGCATATTTACCGCTGCGGATAATCCGGTTATCCCAAACATCAGGATTTCCGGCATGCTTGCCGTCTATCTGCAGCTGGCTTTGCCAGAATTTACCTTTCTCTTCAAAGCCGGCATTCGGAGCAAGGTTTGAACTGTCTTTACTGTGCAGGAATAAAAAAGCAAGAAAAAAAATACAGCATGATTTTAGCATGGTATGTACTCCTGAAAAATTATTTATCATATCGGCAGCAGGATTCCCGTTCTTTCAGCGACACAGGGAGCATTCTTGTTACCGGCCCGGCTGCCGGGTTCCTGATTTTTTCTGAAAGCGCGTTAACCGCACATCTGCCGATTTCTTCAGAATCAACATGAATAGTTGTAAGCGGAGGATTTATAAATTCAGAAAAAAAAATATCATCAAAACCAATAACGGAAACATCAGCGGGTACTCTGATGTCTTTTTGTCTGAAGGCTTTTAATGCCCCGAAAGCTGTCAGGTCGGAAATGCAGAATACGGCAGTGGGCAGATTTGTGCCGCCGAGAAGCTCGCAGGCTGCGCTGTATCCTGCTTCATGACCGAAAGCGTTTCCCCGGTACCATTCTTCATTGCGCTCCAGACCGTATTCATCCAGAGCCGTTAAAAACCCGGTAAAGCGCTCATCATACCTGTTAAAAAGGTTTTTTACTTTACCGATGAATCCGATTTTTTTATGGCCAAGACCGGACAGGTATTCCACTGCCAGCCTGGCGCCGCATGTTTTATCTATTACAATACTGTCATAACCGCTTACTGCGCCTATGGAAACCAAAGGCATGGCAGATGAAATATTTAAAAATATTTTTTTTCTGTCGGTACCGACAAACGAAATTATACCGTCAAGATTATACGGGCTGCAGAGTGTATTAAAAATAACAGGATTTTTTTCAAGTTCCAGGCAGGTTTTAAAAAAAATCAGATTATGGCCGGTATTGTTTATTTCCTGCTCAATTCCCTTGAACACGCTCCAGAAATACGGATCATGGTATTTATCAATCTGGTCGCCTAGAATGCATCCCATTTTCAGGGAACCGCTTGAATTTTTTTTTCCGTCGGTTTTACATTTAAGCTTTGCCAGTCTGGATGCCGATTCGTTCGGTATATAACCGAGTTCCCTGACAGCGTTAAGAACCTTTTCCCTGGTTTCATCTTTAACAAAATTGTATCCGCGTATTACATTTGATACGGTTTTAAATGATACTCCGCAATGATTAGCAATGTTTTTGATGTTTACCGACATAATTCACCGTTTACTACAACGTTGTAAATAATTAT
>DNNS01000282.1 GCA_003497555.1 Spirochaetia bacterium | reverse complement strand
AAAAACCGACAACCCGCTTGAAATGTATCTAAGCGATATTTATACTACCCCGGTTAATCTGGCCGGCCTGCCGGCAATTTCCGTTCCGGGCGCCAAAATCAATAATCTTCCGGCTTCATTCCAGTTGATAGGAAAATATTTTGATGAACCGGGCTTGCTTCAGGCTGCTCATCAATATGATCTGGAACACAGCTCCTATGAAATCTGATGATTAACAGCAGTACCAGAGTTTACGGCCTTCTTGGTTTCCCGGTTGAGCATTCGCTCTCGCCGGCAGTGCATAATGCAGGGTTCTGTCATCATCACCTTAATGCCTGTTATGTTGCATTCCCGGCCCGTAATACTGANNCCGGCCCGTAACACTGAAGAAGCGATCAAGTCCGTACGGGCGCTTTCCATCTGCGGTTTATCCGTAACCATTCCCCATAAAGAACGGGCTTTTCTTTGCGTTGACGAAACCGATGAGTATGCCAAAATTTCAGGATGCATCAATACCATTAAAAATGATAACGGCCGGCTCTCAGGCAGAAATTTCGACGGCGCCGGAGCAGTACATCCTCTTGCATCCCGTGACAAATCATGGAAAGAAAAAAATATCTGTATTATCGGAAACGGAGGCGCGGCGCGCGGTATTGCCCTCTATATGTGCGGAATCTGCGGCCTGAAAAAACTGGCATTTCTGGCGCGCCGTACAGACCGCCCCGGATTTCCGGCCGAACAGCTTGCCGGAATGGGTGCGGAAATTACAACTGCGCCTCTCGCTGATGCCGAAGCGTTTATTTCCGAAAAAAAAATTGATATTATTATCAATACCACTCCCATGGGCATGTATCCGTATATAGCGGCTTCGCCGCTTGCGGAACAATGTTTTACCAAAAATATGCTTGTATATGATATTATTTACAATCCCGAAATTACCGCCATGCTGCGCATGGCCAGACAGCGTGGAGCAGAAATTATCGGAGGCACAGAAATGTTTATAAATCAGGCTGCCTGCCAGTTTGAATTCTGGACCGCAAAATCCGCTCCGCGTAAAAAAATGCTGCAGGCTTTTAAAAAAGGCCTGAAAATATTAATGAAAAAAAATGAAAATACTGACGGAAAAAATCAAATACCGGGCCCGGGAACTGGGCTTTGAAGCCTGCGGTATTACTTCCGCAGATCCCTTTCCTGAATATTTAACTGCGGTACGCAGACTGGCTGATTTTACTCCAGCTTATAAAAATCTGTATCTTAACCTTGAAAATAAATATGACCCCAAAAAAAGCGCACCCTGGGCCAGATCGATTATTGTATGCATCAGAAGTTTTACCCGCTACTGTTTTCCCCCGGGTCTGACAAATATTATCGGAAGAAATTATCTGGCAGATGCCCGTTTCCCGGGTAATCCTGACTATCTTATGATAAAAAACATGACGGATTTTTTACGCTCTCTCGGTTTACAGGTAAAAAAAGGCGGAGTTCCTGACCGTCTCTCGGCTGTCAGAAGCGGAATCGCCCGCATGGCGAAAAATACCTTTATTTATACGGAAAAATCAGGTTCCTGGATTAACCCTGTGACCTGGAGAGTAAATGCCGAGCTTGTCCCTGATCAACCGGATAATACATCCCCTTGTCCGGAAAATTGCAGCCTGTGCCGGAAAAATTGCCCGACAGGCGCGCTTGGCTGTGATTACACCGTATATATGGAAAAATGCCTGTCCTGGATCAACTGTCATGCTCCGGAACCTGCTGCCGATTATCTCACGATGAGTATGAAAAATTTTATTTACGGCTGCGATTTTTGCCAGACTGCCTGTCCGCTCAATCAGGCAGTACCGCCGGGAACGGAAAAAATTCCAGGGCTTGATGAAATTGCTGATCATCTGCGGCCTGAAAAAATTCCTGCACTCAATGAAGATTTTTATAAAAAACATATATACCCGCGTTTCTGGTATATAGCGGAAAATAATTTGCAGCGCTGGAAAAATAATGCCGCCGCGACACTTACCGGCAGGAAAATACCGGACAACTGATTTTTTCAGGTTAATTCAAGGCAAGGTAATCAATGCAGCTTAATAAAACCCAGATGCGGGCAGTGGAATTAACCGATAAAAATATACTTGTAATCTCCGGAGCCGGTTCCGGTAAAACCAGGGTTATTACTTCCAAAATTATTCATCTTCTGCGTAAAGGAATTCCCGAGCGCGCAATTTTAGCTCTGACATTTACCAATAAGGCAGCGGCAGAAATGCGGGAACGCATACAGGCTGAAAATATTTCCGGCCGCGAACTCACCATCCGCACTTTTCATTCTCTGGGCGCCTGGCTGCTGCGCAGTTTTATTAACAGGCTTCCTTTATATAATTCATCATTCACCATACTTGATAAAGACGATCAGCTTTCTGTTGCCAAACTGCTGCTTAAAGAGCATATACCCGAAGCCCTGCGGATGGCACCGGAGTTTATTGCCTATATCTCAGGACTTAAAGCGGAATGTATATATCCTGATCAAAATCATAAAGAACCGCCTGATAAATATGGACAGATGGTTATTAACAGCGGGAAAGATTTTTACAGGTACTATCATGAGTATTGCCGCACCCGCAACCTGGTCGACTTTGATGATCTGCTGTCCCTGACGCTGCTATTAATCCGTTCCTCTGATGATTTTAAATCCTACGTTCATAACCGCTGGAAGTATATTCTGGTTGATGAGTATCAGGATACCAACCAGGTGCAGGAGCTTCTGCTCAGGGAGTTTTACAGCCCCGGAGCGCACCTTACCGCTGTGGGCGATGACGATCAATCCATATATTCATTTCGCGGAGCAAGTATAAAAAACATCCGGGAATTTCCGCAGGTATATCCTGATGCGGAAGTAATAATCATGGAAGAAAATTATCGTTCCACAAATGCGATTCTTGATCTTGCCAATCAGGTTATTGTCAATAACCGCCGGCCTTTCCGTAAAAATCTTTTTACGATAAAACCGGGAGGAACGATCCCCTGTTTTGTAACACTTCCTGATGATCGCACGGAAGCGGCTTATATTGCAGGACACATTGCCCGGATGATCAGCGAGGGCCGCCGGGTCAGTGAAATTGCCGTGCTTTACAGAACCAATTTTCAATCGCGTCTTTTTGAAGAACAACTGCGCCGTCTTGATATTCGTTACCGCATCATCGGAGGTTATCATTTTTTCAAGCGCAGGGAAATTAAAGACCTGACAGCTTATATGCAGCTTGCCTGGAATCAGCGCGATGATATAAGCTTCAGGCGCGCTGCTGCAGTTCCTTCCCGCGGAATAGGAGAAAAAAAGATGGCGGAACTGGAAAAACTTTCCGGCGGGAACGGACTGTTCCCGGCCCTGGCGGAAAACCTTTCTTCTATAAAAGGCAAAGCCCAAAAAACCTGTTCGGAATTTATATCTTTAATAACTGAGCTTTCCGCCATGATTAAAAACGGAGCTGCAGCCGAAGAATTTACTTCTTTGGCCCTGAAAAAATCCGGGCTGATCGATTTTTACAGAAAAATTCCCGACAGCCGCGAGGCGGATGACAGAACCGGCAACCTTTATGAATTTATGCAGGCCGCAGCGNNCTTTTCATAATGCCAAGGGACTGGAATATCCGGTAGTTTTTATCACCGGCCTGGAAGAAAAAATTTTTCCGCATTACCTCAATGCTGCTGATGATAACGGTATTGAAGAAGAGCGTCGGCTCTTTTATGTGGCAATTACCCGCGCCCGAGAGGAATTAATTCTGACATCTGCCGGGTTAAGGCGCATGCACGGCAGCGCAAATTATACGGTATTATCGCGTTTTATTAAAGAAATCGGTAAATCCTTTTCTAACAACATTTCTGAGGATGAATATTATTAAAATCCGGCCTTGTCTCAAGGACCAGCCGGTTATTTGTTTTCCATTCTCCAGGGTTTTCTGCGCTGAAAGGGCATGCGGAATTTATTTTTTAATTTCTCTTTTTCTTCCAGATGCATCATACAGGCCCTGATACATCCGCGCGCTCCTTCAATAGCCCGGCCGTACTGGTAACGGGGCCCGGGACTGGCTATAAAGGGATTATATTCATGAGGCTTGGCGTCATAATCGGCATATTTTAACTGCTCACCGTCTGGCGCCACATCCGCCTGGCCTCCCTGGAAAGCGAGCGAACATTTATGCTCATCCAGTTTTCCCCATTCTACAATATGACCGGCAACATTTATTTTTACCGATTCTGTCCTGCTGATGGCATTACCGGTACAGTTTTTTACGCAGGCCATACAGCGGTCGCATAATTTCGGGCCGCTATAAATAGGGTCAGGATCAAGCGGGGTTTCTGTCAGAACTGCTCCAAAACGCACGCGCGGGCCGAATTCCGGAGTCAGAAAAACCTTGCTCCACCCTATTTCTCCAAGACCGGCGGCAAATGCCGCAATACGCATGTGTAAAAATACATCCGGAGCCGGTTTGTCCGGAGATACCGGTTTGCTCCAGTTTTCTTTCATCTGTCCGGTACCGGTATGAATGGCATTCCAGGGAAATTCGTTGGGANNGTGCCTTCTTCAATGCCGCGGAGTAAGCCTCTGAAAACACGGAATCCCAGTACAATCAAGGATTTTGCTTCCGGCATAATATACCTGGGATCCATTTGTTTGGGTGCGCCTTCAAATCTGTCAATGGAGGCAATTCCTGCAAGATCAGCGCCGCAGGCTTTGGCAATTTTTTTAACTTTTTTGGAATTCAGCATAATCGCTCCCTATAAAATTTATTTAGTAGTCAGACAAAAAATATTTCC
>DNNS01000468.1 GCA_003497555.1 Spirochaetia bacterium | reverse complement strand
GGCAGGCAGGATTCAATAATCAGGGAAAAAATTTATCTGATGAAATAAAGTACACTTGGAATAGATTTTTTTAGAACAGACCGGCGATTCGGATGTTTTAAACCCGGGCATTATACAGCCTGTTAGAAAAAAGTACCGAGCAGCGGATACCATGATCTTTTGTAAATTGAACCGTACCCCGCAGCTGGTTTTCAGCAATATTAAAAATTAATTTCATACCCAGTGTACTTTGCCTGCGAAAATCAAAATCTTCGGCAACACCTACTCCATTATCGGCATAAAGCAATGTACATGCATCAGGCGCTGTCTGATTGACCTTTATTGAAATATCTCCTTTTTGATTATTTGGAAATGCATATTTCAGGGAATTGCTGATAAGTTCATTCAGTATCAGGCCGAAGGGAATAGCGATATCAAGTAAAAACAACTGATCCATTGCTTCAACTTTTAGGGTAATCTGATCCCGGCTGATTTCAAAACTGTTAAAAATATGCCTTGCCAGATCCAGAATATAATCATGAATATTTATCCGTGAAAGATCACGGGATTGATACAGCATTGCATGTACCAGAGCTATAGCCTGGATTCGATCGCCGGTTGTTTTTACCAATTGCCTTGCGCTTTCCTGATCCGGAAAATCAGCTGACTGTAAAGCGATCAGACTTTGAATTACCTGCATGGTATTTTTGGTCCTGTGGTAAAGTTCGCGAATAAGAGTATCTTTTTCCGTTAATGATTGCTGAACTTTTTTTTCCGCAGCCCGGCGCTCCCTTATTTCTTCTTCCAGATGAGCTGTTTTCAGAGACACCTGCCGGTTCAGAAAAAAATTCCATAAAATCATGGCAATGCCCAGTACTGTTAAAATAAAGATACCCCACCNNAGTACTGTCAATATAAATATACCCCACCAAATCCACAACGGTATAAAAGCTCTTGGCGGTTTAGTCCATTTGTTAAAAATACGCTTATAGGCAGAATCCGGATTATTCATCATTTGATCCATCATACGGTTAATTCCCGTGATCAGATCGTTATTCCTGCCTTTCGGTACGGCAAAATGCAGGGCAATGGGAGAAAAACTGATTGCAGTAATATCAACCGGGAATTTTTTCATCAGTTCATTGCCTAATGAATATATGCAGACTCCGGCTTCAGCCTGGCCCTCTGTGACCATATGCATGACCGAGGTATTGTCTTCGGTATAAATGATTTGACAGGCTACTCCGAAAGAATCAATATAGCTGATAAAACCGCTGGTAAAAATACTGCCCCTGACTGCAGCTACGCGTTTTCCCCGCAAATCAAAAACCGTATTCAAGGCAAAACGCTTACCGGTATATAATACCCCGCTGTCTACATATACGGCATGCCTGTTGAAATCGTACTTTGACAGACGCTGCCCGGTATATCCAACTGCCGGCAGCAGATCAATTTCTCCTTTTTCCAGTAGAACCAGTAAATTATCCCATGTATCCTGTACATATTTTATTTGCCACCCCTGTTCCTTTGCCATATACTCGATTAAATCTATGAAAAGGCCTGCCGGCTTATTGCTGCTGACAATGACCAGGGGGTCCGCCTTGAATACGCCTGCCTGAAAACTGCGGGTCTTGCAATAAAGCGTGTTGGTTTTTAAAAAAATCTGGCAAATTATAATAACAAAAATTTTAAATAAATTTAAAATCAAAAAGCGGGTTTGCAAATTTATAATTGCCTTGATTCGTACGAAAAATCGTTTTGTATTGTCATGGCGCCAGTCTCATCGTTTTTGTTAATAACTTCCGTATTATAATCAATAAATTTTTTCTTTTCAAGAGCGGAGCAATAAAATTATACAACGCTATAGATTCAGGATATAATATAATTCTATGAAAAATCTGATATTTGTATTTATAATTTACTGCATTCCCGGTAATATTTTATCCGAAAATATTCTGACGCTACAGCTTATTTATTATGCCACTTCCCAGGAAAAATATATAACCGATACCAGAGCAATAAAAAATCCGAATATTACCGGAGCATTATTTCAAATAATCTGGAGCCGGGTAGAACGCGAAAACGGCAAATATGATTTCAGCGAACTTGACAACTGGATGAAGCCCTGGCATGATGCCGGTAAAAAAACTGCATTACGTATTATGTGGATTACCAGCGGTTATTGGGCTGATCCATGGTGCAAGCATCCGACTCCTGACTGGGTATGGAAAGAGGGCGCTGTGAAAGCTTATCACAATGAAAGCAAAACTGAAATACCCCTGATTTGGGATCCGGTATATAAAAAATATGCTTTCCGTTTTATGAAAAAACTTACAGAAAAATATAATAGTAATTCTTCAATAATATTTATTGATATTACCCCCGGCGCAGAAACCAACCCTTTCCGCTTCGGAACAATTTTACGCCATAATCCGGATTTTGCCGATATTTTTAAAAAATTACCTGCGAGTAACGGGTACGTTTATTCAAAAATCTTATGGGGCAATACCGTCAGGGAATATATTAATACGGCAGTTTTAATATTTACCGATACGAAACTACTGGTTACACTTAATGCCGGCGGATTTCGTGAAGACGGAAATCGGCTTGAGGAATTCGGTAATTACTGTGCAGACAAAGGACTGCTTACCGGGCAGAATGGAATCAAGGGTTCAAGTTACAGCAAGGATTCACCGGTAAAAAATCTTTTTTTAAAATGGAGCATAAGGTGCGGAACTTTTTTTGAAATGCACAGCCCGACCGATGTTCCGGGACAGGGAACGCTTGCTGAAGTGTTTGCTGCTGCCAAAAGGGTTAATGCGTCTTATTTGAATATCTATCCGCAGGATGTTCTTAAAGCCACTGCAGGCACTGAAGTTTTTAATGCTGAATATGAAAAAGTCATGGCTCAGAGGTGATGCCTCCCTGGTAAATAGCCTTTCGGAACCTGAGCCATCTACGTCGTTGCCGCAGGATTTCCAATCCTCAGCGTACTTTGAGTACGCCTCCGGTTGGAAATCCTGCGTCGCCTAGTATCTGGC
>DNNS01000750.1 GCA_003497555.1 Spirochaetia bacterium | reverse complement strand
TTTTCCAGGGAGTCGTCATGTTATACCCCAAAATACTCAGTCTTTTTTTCATTATCTTGTGCATGTCCATACTCTTCCCGGCGGAACTGCTTCAGAACGGCAATTTTCAGGAAGGCGCGAAATACTGGATCATGAACGGTAAACCCGGCCAGACGGAATTCATGGTCAATGACAGTGTTGCTGTTTTAAAACGCAAAACCGCGACTGGACTGGTCCGTTTTTATCAGAATATCACGGTAACTCCCGGCGTTGCCTATACCATAATTTATACAGCCCGTACAGAGGGAACCGCATCCGGCCAGTCTTTAATACAGTTTGCCAAAAAAGACGCCTGGGAACCGAAAAAAAACATATCTCATCCGGCGTTCCAGAAAGCTGTATTTTCGGATTTTCACTATAAATTTGTTGTTCCAGACAATGTCGACACCATGCGCATAAATATAGTCGCTGCCGGAGATAATACATCGGTATTTATTAAAAATATTTCTGTTTCGACAGACAGCCGTCAGGCTGCAGATAAAACCGCAAGTGTACAAAACCCGGCACAGACCGGAAAAAATAAAAACCTGCAGAGCGGAGAAATCAACTTTTCAGATCATAAAAATCTGCTGATAAATGGCGATCTGAAAAAAGACATGCAGGGATGGGAACCTGAACTAAGAAACACTGCTGATCAATCTGTCCGGTATAATAACGGTTTCATTGAACTGACACGGGTAACAGACGGAGCCTGGTGCCGAGTATGGCAGGAAATAGAGATTACCGAATCCGGGCTTTATATGCTTTTTTTCCGGTCCAGGGTTAAAGGCCCCGGATACGCAATGGCTATTATTCATCACGAGTTTAAAGATAAAGGCTGGGACTCGAAAAAAAATGTAAATTCCGGCGGAATTATCGATACCGGTTCTGAAGAATGGTCGTCTGCCACAGCCATGACCCGTATCCCCGACGCCGGTACGGTGAATAAAATCCGCATTGGTCTTATGGTCTGGGGGAATGACACAACAGCAGCTTACAAAGACATATTCGTCATTAAGCTGCCGGCTGACGCGAAACCCTTTATAGAACCGCTGACCATGTTCCGAAAAGCGAGGCTTCCTGATCCAAAGCAAAACGTACGCAATGAAATTCTTCCCCGTCCGCGTATTTTTAATTATGATCCGCAGAAACTCGCGCTCGTAAAAAATCAGGATACGCTTGGTGTTCGTTTTGACGGATGCTCGGAAAAAGAAAACCCGGGACTGAAAAGCGCAATGGCACTGCTCGCAAAAAGACTCGATCGGCTGGGGAAAATAACAATCAGTACATCCCCGCCGGAATACCGGATTCTTATCAGGAAATGCGCACCCGGCGCGCTCGCGGATTATCTGAAAAAGACCTGCAGCGTAACATCTGTACTAAACACGGAACAACTCGCCCAGGCATATCTGCTTTTATCCGGAAAAGGAAGCAGCGGAAATCTTGTTGAAATGATCAGCTGTTCGGATATTGGCCTGTATTATGCACTATCGAGCCTGTGTCAGATTCTGGAAATCTCGGGAGACACCCTGCAGATTCCCGCGGTTAAAATTGCGGACTGGCCGCAGGTTGGGCTTCGCATGCAGAAAGTGAGCGCTACTTCTGGAAATGAAGAAATCAGGCCCGAAATTAAAGTACTGCCAATCATGAAAATGAATATTTTCGCGCTGCAGTATCATCAATTTTCGAATCCCCGATCCGATGAGGCTATGCGGGAACTGGCAAAAAAATATTCATCTAAAAACCCTATGCCTCCTTTTTTACACACCGCAGAAATAAACATCCGCGCTGCCAAAGCAAATGGAAACCTCGAAACCCTGGTTTACTATAGTCCGTTTCAGGGTGATGATTATTTTGATTTCAGCAGGGAAGCGGACAGGAAACAATACCTTGATCTGATGCACCGATTTCTGGATTGGGGTGCGCGCGGCATAGCAATTGATTATAACGACTGGGTATTCCACGGAATATGGGATGACGGCCGCGGCAGTAAACTGCCCATGGATGAAGCAGTCAATTTTATTAACCGCGATATAAAAAAGAATTATGCTTCATCATTAGTAATCTGGACACCGCCAATGTCCTACAAGCCTAATGACAAGGAAGAATGGGGCTATAGCGGGAGTATTACTCCCGATTATGAACAAACACTGAAAAAAATCGATCGTGATGTACTCGTGATCTGGACCGGTGAAAAAACCGGAAACGCACTGATCGTCAGCCCGCTGGCTGAAACATCTATGGCAGACTGGATAAAAAAAGCCGGCCGCAAACCTTTTTTGTGGGTTAATGTGGGCAAAGGCGGATCGGAATTTTTCGGAACCCTGGTGACAGACCTGGGACGGGATGCCCTTATTTTTTCCGCGGAAAAACTGCCGGTTGATCTTGACCGGTATTTTTCAGGCATTCACTTAAATTACGGAGCCTATGCCGCAAAAGACGGAGCCGGTTACACCCAAGACCAGCTGAATGTTCACGCGCTGGTTTCGGCTGATTACTTGTGGAATCCTGAGGCCTGGGACGAACCCAATGCTTACGCCCGAGCGAAAAGATTCATGGAAATAATGTATCCTCTGGTATTGGAGTGAATCTGATAATAAGCAGCTGCAATAATTACGCTGATTTTAAATTTTAAAAATAAGGGAAAAAAATAAATAAAACACTCGCAATATAGATGATGATGTTTTTAGGGATAAATATTTTTTTAGAATAAGCGATATTGTTTGTCATTATTTTAACCTGCCTGTTTTTATATTTTATTAAAAATCATTTTTTTCTGAATATGAATAAACTAATCGACTTGCCCGGAAAGCTTAATCTGATTAGATCATTCAAATTAATCATTTGAACTTTTAATTTTTTAATATTATTTTGAGGAGTATATTGATATGACGTTAATTCATAATTTCCATTTTGATTTTTGAAAAACAATTCAACCTTCATTGTATCCGTATCTTCTTCAGAGCCTATAACAACAGAAAATCCCATGTTGTCCTGATGAGAACAGCTCGCCACAGTAATGTTGGTGTTAGCGCAGTAATTGGAGATAACGCGTCCATTTTTAAAATTACCAAGTGCAGCAAACATCCTGAAACAATGATAGGCGGGGCGTGCTTCATAGGTTTGCAAATCCAGCATACCATGTATCTTGGCATCCCAGCCAAAAAAAGCCGCTCGTAGAATGCCGTTTTCCATGTAGCATTTATACCTTTTCACGATAGACACTGTATTGAAAAAATTAGTCTGCGGTTCTTTCGAATTAGTCAGTATATTATGCTCCGGTATATAAATCGGCATCTTTTCCAAATGGTTATTCTGTAAATAGCTTTTTACCTGGATGATTTTAGTTGAGATATCACCTGTAGAATATTTATTAAAAGAACAGATATCAAGATATGTTCCGCATTCATTTAAAAATGATTCCAGCCAGTTTTTACCTGAACCTTTATAAGTCATATGATCTGTTCCGGCGGTAGTCGGTCCGGATAATTGAATGGCCGGATAAACTGATCTTAACGTTTTAGCAACGACCTTGAAATACTCAACAAACTCATCAAATGATCCGTTTATCCAATATTCTGTTCTTTCTCCGTCCGGTTCGTTACCGATTTCCCAGTTTTTTATATCAAATTTTTTTTCATAATTGTAATGCTTTACTAGTCCGGCGATGATTTGCGCCCATTTTTGATTATCTTTAGGCGGTGAACGATGATTATTCCAGAATTTATCTCCTTTCCCATCCGGTCGGTCGCGTTTTGTTGACAGCCATTCAGGACAGTAAAGCGAAACCATCAGCGAAATTTCAATCCCCAAACCGTTTAGCGCTTCAATAAATTCATCAGCGCGAGTGAAATTACATTGCGCGCCTTCGGATGGGCAGATAGGATCACCAGCCTTGTTATCACTGCCTCCGAAACTGTAAATATCAAATAAATTCTGAAGCCATATTCTGAAAAAAGTTACGCCGCTTTCTTTCATATATTTAACGGCGAGTTGGTCATGGGCTGGATTATTTACATAATCATGCCCGGGGTTAGCTTTATTAAAATACTCATTATTGGTGAAACCGATATAATAAAGATTGCAGCCGAATAAATATGGACTGATGGTATATCCGGGTGAATCGGCGTCAAGTGAAATCTTTATCGTTTTATTAGTTTTTATCGGTGCTGCGTCTTCCACTGTTTCCTTAGTGAAAATTTCGTCCTTAACAGATTGTTCTAAAGCAAAACTATAGACTAAGAAAAATATAAAACCTGTAACAACTTTACTAAAAAAAGATAAATAGAATGTCTGCCTCTTTTGAATTTTCTTCATAAATTCTCCTGTTTAAATTTAATAAATTTTTTAAAATAAATAATAGTAGAGTTATCATTTTTATCCATCCAAATAATGTTATTACTTGATATTCAAAAATCAAGCGTATTCTCCCAGGTTATAAGCGATAATGGTTTTACTTATTCTCATTGCCTTTCCCACCAGCAACACCCGCCGCGTGGCCAATTTAATCCCATAGTTAGGTGAATAGTAACCAGGCTCAGTTTCCCAGCGTCCTTCGCCTGCGTCCATGGTAACGGTGATTTTGCCTCGGCAGAGAACAATTTTTGTCCCGGATATGTCCGTAATCAATACCTCGGGATGCAGCAGAAAACCACAGGAAACATTCGGTGTTTTTTCTGTAGCACCCGGAAATTCATCAATGATAATAAGGCGCCGGCCGGGTTTATCCCACGTGATTGTACGGCGATGGGCTGCGCCGCCTGTGAAACGTTCGTAGCCATGATGAATCCCGGAAAAAACATCAGCTTTATCACCGGGCTCCCAGCGCAGTAATTCGCAGCGGGTGTCGTCATGCACTCCCCACCAGGGAGAATTTTCCAGCCAGCGATTCTGTTCAAGGTCTCCCATCATGACAGTGTTGTGCGCCCGGGTTGAACGGTAATAATTGCGATAATAACGGCTGGCCGTGTAGACGTAAATTCCGGGATCGACAAATATATCCAAACCATAAAGCTGCAGGGTAAAGGCCAGCTTGTCATTGTGGGCATGGCCGCCTTTACCGTTCGTGCCAATGGGCCCGCAGTTTATAAGCAGATAATGTTCATCCCCGCCGCGCATCACCTGATAACCAGCCTCAGGAAATGACCGGCTTTTTTGACCGGGCTGCGGTTTAAGAGAAAACGATTTTCCCAGAAGTGTTTCCACATATTCCACATGCTGCTGATTGAATGCCGAAACCATTAATACTGGGTCGGTAAACAAGGCACTGCCAAGAAGCGACAGGAACCGGTAATCACGGCCGTTAAGAAAAGCTCCCTCCAGATACCAGAAGCGCCCGGAATCATTATCGCCTATCAGCGGAATCAACCCGTCAGGCTGAACCAGGTTTTTATATGCAAAGAAACTCTTTTTCAGACGTTCACAGATTTCAGCTCCCATGATTTTCTGCAGCCAGACAGGAAAAAGAATTTCAGCGGACTTTGCCTCCTGCCGCCAGGCGTAGGCTAAGCAGCCGCTCAGCATTTCAAGCACCAGACCGTGATAGGCAGTGGCGCATTCATAATTAGTGCCTTCGGGAAAACTCTGACTGATGATTTCTTTGGCTAAATGGCTGAGCGCCAGATCCTTCCAGGCAGCCGCGCCTGTGAATTTTAATTTTTCCAAACAGACAGCCGTTACCAGCAGACCGGCGAGATTAGCAATGAAATGATTGGGATGGAAGTTACTCNNGCGTAAATCATCCTTCAAAGAATCCCATCCCAGAAGATCAAGCGCCATTACTATATTGGCCGCCCGAATTGACACATTCATATTGGCTCGCCAGGCTGCGCCGTACTCCGGCGGGTTACAGGCAATGAAATCGAGAAGCTGGGCGAGCGCTTCCAGACGGTAACGTTTATTATGAAATACCAGAGCGGCTTTCGCCAGAGGGATTAATTGGTACAGACGGCCGAGATCCGCAGACACCTTTGCGTCCACACCGTCTATAACCCCGTATTTTAGTTTTGTATGATGAGTCTGTCCATCAAACCGATAGCCGGATTTAAGATCGATCTGCCAATCAAGTGGTTCATAGCCGGGACACAGGCCGGAGATTATTTTCCGTAAGCGCCGTTGGGTTTCCTGATAAAAATCCGGTATAACCTCCGGATCATTTTTACCCGAATTCATGGAAAATTTTATTCCTTCAAATCCGCAGACCGCCATTCCCTGTTTTACCGTAAGCCAGCCGCTGTCAAAAATATTAAATTGATGGGCAGCGTAATGATTTGCCAGATCGCGTAATTCCTTATTTTCTTTTTGTTTTTTTAATTTAGTTTTTTCTTTTTTATTTTTAGTGTTCATAACATTCCTTTAATCTTCATTGTTAGTTGTGTTGTATATTTTTTCATTATAGCCGTCAGTCCGGCTTGCTTATCTTTAAAGCGGTATAAAGGCATTGCCGTGCCGACAGCAAGTGGAGCTAAACCTTCTGCGGCAGGAATAATATAACCTAATCCGCCCACTTGCCGCTGTTCACAAAATAATACAGCGCAGCCCTCCGCTTTAATACGCTGCAGCCGAGTTAAAAGATTTTCTCGCGAATCAGCCTCCGGCCATGTTTCACCCGGCAGGGAGTTTTTTTCTATTACCTCATCGACCTGAACTGTTGATAACTGAGCGAGCAGACAGCGTCCTGAAACTGTGCTGTACAGAGGTTTAAATGTGTTCGGCGCCACTACAACTTCGTTAGCACAGAGGATGCGGCAGATAATTTTAATCTCTCCGGCGCGCCAGGCGACCAGCGCAACTCTCTCTTCGATTTCTTTTTGTAATTCCCGGCAGGTTGTGTCGGCTATTTCTGCCAGACGTTCATCAGCCATTCCGCCGTTTCCCAGAGTGAGGAATTTCCGGCTGGGCCGGTATTTTTCACCGCGGGCCGCCTGTTCCACATATCCTCTAGCCTGCAGGGTTTTAATCAGGTTATATATTGTAGATTTATCGAGTTGCAGGGCAGTAGCGATTTCCACCAGGCCGAGTTCCCTGCCATTTTTACCCAGGGAAAGTAATTCCAGAATATCGAGCGCCCGTTCAACTGATTGAATCATTTGACCGTTCTCTGTCCGGTAATCAGTTCGTAAGTGGCAAACGACTGTAATTCGGGCAGGCTGAAATTCCCTTGTGAATCCGGTTCTACCAGTAACCCGTCTTCCAGACGTCTGAGATTTTTTACACTTCCGCAGCGTGCGGAAAATTGTACCTGTATTCCCCTGACCGGCGCTATCCACTCAACCGCTACCCCGTCTTCATGCATCACTCCGCAATAATTGAGCAGATGCAGAAAAATCGACTCGAAATTTTTTGTGATATTCATGATGACACCACTCGGTGCGTCCAGCTGCAGCAGCGATTTTTCGTCAAGTAATATCCGGATGAGCCGCGCCAGGAGACGGCGCGTTTCCGGCAAACGGCGTAAGAAATACTGTTCTTCCAGAGCGGCGGCGATATAGATGACCTTGCCCTTGCCATAATGGTTAAGCGTTATGCCAGGCGGCGTTCCCAACGGGAATTGCAGATCATCACCAAAAGCGCCGCCTGCCGGCAGATATAGATCCGCCAGTACCTGGGTTGTTGAACGCGCTTTAACAATAAAATATTCGATATGCCGCTTCATGGCGGGGANNCGACTGCGTCACTGGCCGGAAGCAGATTATTTGCTCCGCCGGCGCAGCTTTGCAGACGCGGGTCACGGAGGCGCAGATAGGCTTCAGGGATTAGCGAATAACCATGCCGGGGACCGGTTTCCCGGTATTCCCGGCCGCGGTAATGATCCGGCCTGGTTTCTTCTATAAAATCAACGCCTAAAAGATCTGCTGCACAGAAATTTTCCAGGTGACGGCCTCTTTCATCATGCAGAGTAAACCTTCCGCCGGTTAAAAGATTTCCTCCTTCAGCTGTATATTTTTTCAATGTTTCCAGGGCTTGAGAGGTAAGCGCTGCGCCATAAGGAATATATATCACACGGAAATTTCTGATACGCTCATATTCTAATTGCGAATCGAAAAGCACACTAAAATGAATATGCTCATGGAGCAGGGCACGAAAAGCTCCGCTGAAAGGCTGTTGAATCTTCGTTTCATCAGCGCGGGCGTGACTTTCAGCTGCTGTGCGGGAGTAGACCAGCCCGACCTCTTCGAACGGCTGACAATGATGATATATCTGCGGATGCCCGGAAAATTTTTTTACTATGCGGGAAAGACCCGGAGCAGCGGTTTGATCGTTTAAAAATGCAGACACTGTACCCAGCATGGGAGTGGCGCCGTGCATCAGATAAAGATTTCCAAAGGTATCTATTTCCGGCGAATCAAAATTGCGCAGGGTTTCATAAGGCCCGGGAGGCAAATAACCCATTGATACTTTACCCAGGGAGCTGCCCATACGGATACTTTGACACATATCCCAAAAGTTACCCGGGCGATGCACCTCTGTAGTGTTACCGCCCTGAGTCCACACAGCAGTCTTTTCCGGAAGGCCGGTGCGGTGGGTCGGCAGATAGCGGAGCGTCATGTTAAAAAGTACAGGTAGCCGGGGATAGGAAACCAGAGCCCGCCGCAAGTTTTTCAAAATATTTACATTCTGCTCATCCCGGATGATATTATATTTCTGCTGTGAGCCATCCGCAAAAGATAATTCCCGCGGCATTTTTTCATTATAGCGTTTCTCATATTCCGCGCGGCAGCAGTCGCAATAACAATCGCCGTACCAGCACGGGCCGTCGAGGTAGAGGGCGGCGAAAGAGTATTTGCCGCAAAGTTCCACAATGGCATTCTGCATGGCGCCGAGAAAAGCGTTATTACAGAGACAGGCGCGGTAATGATGATCCGCACCATTCCAGCGCGCCTGGCTGCCGTCTTTTTCCCGGCCGATCCATTCGGGGTGAAGCTGCGCGGCCCGGGTATGAAGCACACCGTAATGACAATAAGCCATTACTTTAATATCATGAGCGCTCATTTCTGCAAATATCTCGCCAAAGAGATCGCGTTCATCGAGATCAGGATATTTCGGCAAATAGGCCGAGGTATCATAGGTATGGACGCCCCAGCGTATTGCCGAATAACGAAGCAGCCGTGCGCCCATGGCAGTAACAGCCTGTCTGACCTGGCCCGGTGTCTTCCAGGCAGGAAGTTCATTTTCTTCCAGGATTGCTACTGGAGTTTCTTTCAGCCATTGCCAATCTTTTATAGCCATTTCTTCNNTTATTGCTGAACATTTTCCGTTTACAGCCAGCGAATCAGCGGACGGTATTTTTTATAGAGTTTCTTATTTTTTTCCATACCGCCTTCAACATTAATGCTGTTGATTACCGGCGGTTCAATGCCGTCCTCGACCAGCAGTTCACAGCACTTCAGAACCAGAGAGTTACAGATAAAGGCATTGCCGAAGGTTGAATATGAACCGACTTTTGAGGAGACACCGTCCATCTTGATAAGAGCATCGCCGTATTCCATATTGGTCTGCAGTACCACCTCGAACATTTCATGAAGATTCTGCCCGCTGGCATGCCGACCGGGAAAGTCTTTAGGCAGCTTTTTCGCATAATCGGTTGATGTAACCGCAATCACTTTTACTCCGCGCTTTTTACACTCGATGGCTGTTTCAATGGTTATGGGATTAATGCCGTAACCATTTACCAGCAGGAGCAGATCATCTTTACCAACACCATAAAAATCCAGCGCATAGGTGGCCAGACTGGCGCAGCGTTCGCCCATAGGCACATGCGGAATACGGACACTATCTACGAATATTGGACTAAAGCAAGCCAGGCCGCCCGCACGGTGGAATAATTCTTCTGCCATCATATTGGAATGACCGCCGCTGCCGAAAACGTAGATGACTTTATCGGCTTTGATTTGGTCTGCCATTATTCCGGCAGCCTTTTCCAGCATAGCACCCTGTTCGGACTCAATTTTTTCTAATAGGCGCTTAATCTCTTTTAGATACAGTTGTTGGTAGTTTTTCATATTTTCTCCTGATTTAGTAGCATAATGTAAGACATAGTAGTACGATATACTACATTATAATCGAAAAATTTAATTCTGTCAAATTTTTTAAAATAAAATATGGTCTCTATATCCATTTAGTATAATACTTTTTCCATATAATGCATGGATTTCAGACTACTTTTCGAATATAATAATATTTTATACCATTATCTTTTTTATTTGATGGTTATTTATTAACAGCTGCGTCTAAATCGTCTAATGAAATATAATCAGGAGCTAATTTATGAGACAATATATATTTTTTTTATTTTCAATAACTCTTGCTTGTCTGTCAGTCTGCTCGTTGCTCAAATCCGAAAATATGCTTGAAAACGGCAGTTTTGAAAGCGGAAAGGATGAAAAAGCAGACGGCTGGTATAGCGGAACTTTCGGCAATGCAAACGCTGTACACAAAAGAACAGCAGATAACAAGAAAGATGGAAATTGGTCATATTATTTGGAAAAGCAGGATGATACTGGAGGCTTACAGCTTGGATATGATAAAAAAATAATTATTCGTTATCAGAAAAATAAACCTCTATCTATTACGTGCCGGGGAGTTTATTCCGGCAATATCCAGGAAGTATCTTTAAAAATTTTATTTTATAACAGATCAAACGACCAAATAATACGAATGAAAAACGCGCTTGACAAAGATCTTGCATATAACATCACTTTAAAGCCGTCATCGGAATGGAAAGTTTTTTCCAATTTATTGGAAATACCGGAAAAAACGCTGGCAGAACCGGAACTGATTATTGCTCCCTATTTCTACATGTTTCAAAAAAACCGGATATATATTGATTCCCTCGAAATTTATACAAATGCGGCTGGTAATGGGAAAAGTCCTGTCAATTCATCAGATCTCAATGGTGATTTTTCCAGATGGCAAATAGCAGAGATCGAGCCCTTGCCGGATAGTGGAAAAAAATTTTATTCCCCGGACGATCTGCCGGATATCCGCTTTACAATCAAAAATGGAATTATGTACAGAAACAACAAACCGTTTTTTCTTCTGGGTACTGTTACCATGGGAGGCATGCAATGGAACAGTTCCACTATATGGTATCCGCGCGTTTTTAAAATGGATTATGTTGATGTTTTTCATCCCGGAGGCCGGGTAATGAATGCGTCGATTGATAAAAATAATAATCTCAATATCGGCTGGAAGGATGTTTCCTGGTGTTATACGCTTAGTCACGAGCTCTTGAGAAATAATATTCATTCATGGAATGATATGGGACAGCAGGATTATAAATTTTTCGGTTTTTTGACAAAATACCGCGAGCAGTTTCCGGAAATAGATAATTTGATGAACAGCAGGTTCGGGCATTATTATATTTATGATCATAATAATTCGTTTGGCCGAATGCTTTATAAAAAAACCTGGGAAGCCTATTTTAAATATCTGGGCAATCTTCCCATCCTGACTACTGAAATATTCAATGAGTTGGGATATGACTGCACGTCTCCTTTAACGCTCGCAGCCTTTCGGGAATATATGATAAAAAAATATTCAACACTTGAGGAATTAAATCTAATATTAAAAACTTCCTTTAAAACAAAGGATGATATCAAACCTCCTCATATCTGGGAAAATCTACAGCAGGATTTTGAATACAGGCGGTACCTGGTAAAACAGGCGCATGATTATCCGGAACTATGGTATGACTGGATGGAATTTAAAAAAGAATTTTTCCATAAGGGATTACAGGAAATGCGGAAGGATTTTCTTGCTGTCTCCGGGCAGGGGATTAGTATTGACAGCAGATTTGAGACCCATTATGAACAGGATCATTATGCAAGCATTGACCCCAAAAAAATTGCCCGGGAAACGGATATTTTCGGTTATCATGTAACTGGTTTTAATTTTTATAACTATAACGGACCTGCCAATACCGACAGTGTTTTGAAATCAATAATCCATGCGGGTCTGTATTATGACTTCATGCGTACCGAAATTACAAACACCATTATAAATCCGGAATGTATTATTGAAGGTACCAAATCATCGGAAGAAAATGAACAATTTATTATTGAACGCAGTATTATTCCCCTGCATATCGAATGGAAATTCAGAACTGATCCGCAAAATGCCGGTTTTGACAATAAATGGTATGCGGAAAAGTTTAATGATTCTGACTGGGACCGCATGAAAGTGCCGGGATTATGGGAAGAGCAGAATAAAAACTATGCTTCTTACGATGGCTGGGCCTGGTACAGGATCAAATTTATCATGCCGAAAAAATTTGAAACCGAAAACCGGGACGGTTCCGTAAGACACATGCTGATCGGCAAGGGACTAGATGATTCCGGTGTAATCTTTATGAACGGCTCTGAAGTATACAGGGGAGGAAGTTGGAATGGTAAATACGCCATTAACCTGAATTCCTGCCTGAAATACGGAGAAGAAAACACACTCTGTATTGCTGTACATGACAAGGAGCTTGGAGGAGGCATACGCTTTTTTATTTCCCTGATTGGTGACAATAATCTTTCTTTGGAAACACCCCTCAATAAAGCGCAGATGTCCGCTCTTTTATGGTCAACTGCAGTTCATGGCCTGTCCGGTATCTGCATCTGGTTCTGGGATGGAGATATGGTAAAAACCTTTCTTCCCGAAATTAAAAACAATATTGATTCCGTTGCGGAAATCCTGATGCCTAGGCCGCGTATCAAAGGTAAAATTGCGCTGCTGTACTCTTTTGAAACATTTAAGGGGATAGTTAATAAATACCCGGAAGCATCGGATATTATGGATTATTACGGTGCGCTTTTTTTCAGCTCCATGCCCTTTGATGTTATTTCCGGCAAGCAGTTTCTGGATCTGGACAATACAAGGTATCCGGCAATTATTATCCCGTATGCATATTATGTAAAAAACGGCTCCTGGGAAAAGCTTAATAGCTATGTAAACAGCGGGGGGGTTGCTGTTTTAACCTACAACTCTTTTATAAAAGATGATCATCGTTTTGAAAAACTGCCGATTGAAAATCTTGCAGGCGTGAAGTTTGCAGATGATGCGCAAGAGACGGATACCGTGCTATATAAAAACAATAAATATCAGGTGAAAAAGGGCTTATTTACCGGAAAAAACGGAATACATCTCGCTTTACAGGGTGCTGATACGCTTGCTAAATATGCCAACGGCAGGGACGCAGTTACTGTAAAAAAAACCGGGAAAGGAAAAATTTATTTCATCAGCGCAGAACTCGATTTTTATGCAGTCAATGACCTGATCACGGATATTCTGAAACTGGAAAATATTGTTTCTCCAATATCCGTTGCTTCAGCAAATAAAAGGGAATTTCCTTTTATCGAAACCCGGATTATAGAAAGGGAAAACTGTTTTCTGCTTTATTTTGTTAATTGGGGAGGAATGCCGCATTCTTGCAATATAAAATTAGAGCCTAATTTTATCAATAAATATGGAAAAGTTTTATATGCCAGGGATGTTCAAAACAGCAATTGGGAATACCATAACAGAGAAATTCCGGTTTCGTCTCTTACGGAAGGAACAATCAGCATTAATCTGGATATTCAAATGCCGAAGGTTCTTTTATTTGAAACGGCAAACAGCAGCAGACAGAAATTCAGACAACTGTCCGATAAACGAATAAAAATTTTAAGCCGGATTGAGGAGATGAAAAAAGAGCAGCCCTCAGAAAACAAACCCCGGGCGCTATTTTTAAAACCGGAAAAAGAAGATATATTATTCGGAAAACTTGCCCATCCATTGCTGGTGCAGATATTGGAAAAACGCGGTTATTCAGTCCACTCTCTTTTTCCGCAGGATATAGCAAAACAGCAGCTTGATACCTACAGGATTTTTTTTCTTTCTGAAGACTGCTCCCTGCCGTATAAATCGCTTAAAAATGATTTTTTTGAAGCAGTATACAAATATATTGAAAACGGGGGAAAAATGTTCCTGGCTGGATCCAGTTCTCCGCATTATAATGCCAATAATATACTTATTAACAAATTGCTTGGTAAATACTGTAAGATAATAGCAAGTTCCGGTTTCTGTAAAAACTTTACTGCCTGCAGTTTTAATGATTCCCTGCAGATAAAAATAAACAATTTTTCCAGGCATCCGCTTGTCTCGTATATCAATGAACTTCAGCTTTTCAGCGCAACAGCTCTGGAGTATTCGGGAAATTCGCTTGAGCCTCTGATGTTTTCCGGCAAAAACGATATGTACTTTCCGGAAAAACCTCTTGCCTACGCAGGAAATATAGGCAGGGGGAAAATCATAGTTATTACCGATAATAGTTTTTGCCAGCCTTTCCGGATTGAATATGCCGACAATATTCAGTTTCTGATGAATATAATCAACTGGCTGGAAGAAAAGGAAATTGTGAAATATAATAAAAATGAGCTTGTCGATTCTTTGTTAATCACTGAAAAGATTATGGAAGAAATTGAAAAAGAAGAGAACAATTAAAGCCAATGTGCGGGCAATGGATTTCTCCGCCCGGCGATGAGCGCAGAAAAATCTTTTATTTTCCCGTCAGAAAAAAATTCATTCTGCCTGACTGGCCGTCTGCAGCAGAGGATATCTTTACCAGGCCGTAACACCGGCTGAATATCGGACGGTTAAACATATTTATGGTAAATTTTTCTGCTGTTTATAAAAACTCGTTGGCGTTCGGGCAGTATATCGCCGGAAAATAGAGTAAAATTCCTTTACATCCTGATAACCCACACTGTTCGCTACTGTATTTATTGAACACCCTCTGCTGATCATTTCCACAGCTTTATGGATTTTACTGTTAATAATGAAATTCTTCGGAGAAGCATGGGTGATTTTTCTGAATAAACGCGAATAATATGCCGGATCCAATCCGGCTTTCTCGGCTAAAAGCGTAATGGCTATTTTCTCCTGGGTATTTGCTAAAATATATTCTACGGAATCCTGGATTCGTATATCCGTATAATAATCAAAATTGATTTCGTCTTCCAGCAGATAAAATAATACCTGCAGTTGATTCTGCAACAGTTCCTTTTCCTGATTTTTATTTTTCACAATATATTCGATTGTTTTAACAATATTGTAATATACTGAACCGGTAATAACCGGCAGATTAATCAGGGAATTAAAAATGTCAGGAGAAATTTTTAACTCCAGCCAAAGGCAAAATAAAGGATCCCGCCGATCATGCGTAATCAGGTAAGGTTTGAAATTCGGAAAAATGTAGAGATTTTTTTTCTGTAAAGTTATTCGGCTGTCTTTATCCGTATATACCACGTTGCCGCTGTAAATATAATACAATCTATGGAAAACAGCTCCCAGGGGGAAATCCGCCTGCCAGTCAGCCGGGCAGAGAGTGATGTCATATTTTATCGGCAAGATATGAATAAACTTTTTTAACCGATTATTTATATCCATTGTATTTTCTGTCGTTCCAACTATATGAGTAACTTATATATTCTACAATAAAATATCAAAATATTTAAAATTATTTATTAAATTAAAAAGTCAGAAAAACCTACCAGAAAGTCAGATTTTATGATTGAATTTGAAATGATTGTTATTTATACTGTAGATAATATTCTGTCGCCTGTATTAATTGTATGGAGTTTGACATGATCGAAAAAAGTATCAAATGTGTGCTCGTGATGATATTCTTGGTGATTATTCTTCTATCCCCGTTGCATGCTGGCGCCAGAATAGAACCGATACGCGCGTTTTTCCCTTTTTTTCTGCCTCAGATCATTTCGGTAGAAAAATATCATTCTATTATCGGATCAGCAAATGCAATTGGATATAATACGATCATTTTGGGTCTTTCCGGCAGTGACAATTCCGCTTTTCAATTGGATACAGCATGCAAAATAAAATTCACGGGATGTGGCGATGATGAAATCAAGAATCTGATAAATTACTGTTATAAAAATGGGATGCAGGTTGTTTTCAGTGTTGAAATGATAGGCAGACAGTCGATTTACATGAAGGAACTGCAAAATAAATTTCCCGATATACTGATATCTGGCGTAGGCGCAAAGAGTCCTGGGAACACAGTGATCAATACCGCGTTCAAATTCCCGGATGGGAAGGATATCTTCGAAGGTGCTGTATTCCCGATGATCGATCAGCTGCTATTGCTCTATGGATCGCACACGCCCGAGTATTTTTTATTAGGGATTGACGAAGTGCATCTTGGCAGCATGCAAGCAGCTGCAAAACTTGCGAGAAAACCCATTGATATATTTTTTGCAGATAACATAAATATTATAACGGGATATTTGCTGGAAAAAGGCATTACCCCCATGATATACGGTGATATGTTTCTGGCAAAGCGTCTTGCCGATTCAGATTGCGGAATTCCTGGATATACGGTGGATAAGCGCTTTGGACTGTATAAATCTGCTGTGAATGCAGATTGGCATCCGTGGCAGGGTTGGCCTGGCGGAGAAATTGTTTCGGTAATAACCGCGCTGAATTATATGAAGGATAAAGATAAAATCAGCATAATTGACTGGCGTTATAGTACGACAGAAACCGGTGAATACCCATCAATTGACTACTTCAAAAATATTGGATTTAAAGAGATTCTTCCCCTTACGTGGTTTGACGAAAATAATATGCGGGATTTTATTGCCTATTCAATGAGACAGGGGAATACCGGTGCATTAGTATCGCCATTTCCATTTATTTATGCTCCAACAAAACAATATGATATGGAAAGATTATTGTATAACGCGATGGTCTATTTTAAAAACCCAGGCTATATGCCGCCTAATCTGGAGCTGTCGTTTACTCTGACAGATAATGTGGCTGGCGGTAGTCCGGCAACTGAAAGTCGAACCGGGATCATAAATAAAAAAGTCGGAAAATTAATTTTCGCAGGGGCATTGAAAAAAAATATTTTCATGAAAAAACCGGAGCTTTTAATTCGACCGTATATCGCACGAGTTTTTGATTCGTTAGCAAAAGAAAAAAGTTATGGCAAGAGTACGGAAATAAGAGCCCCGCTGACCTATGACCCCGCGACCGGAGGGTTGACCGGGGCGGTAGAAATATCTGAAGACTATTGTGCGCTTGCTCCATTTTTCCAAACCGCTGTACAATTTTTATTGGATAATAATTATCTTTACCAAGTGCAGCAGGAGCATGGTTTCTGTATAGCAAGCGAGCTATTGCCATGCGCCGGCCCCAGGGTCAGTAAAGATTATTTTACAGTTGATTTTTCAGGATTGTCCGGAAAACAGGTTGCCACCGGTTTGATCATCGCGCCGGGAACGTATGGAGGGATCGTCAATATAATGGACATAAAGGGGAAGTCGATCCCGGGCGGTTTGCTTGATCTATGCACAATCGGCAATTGCTACTCATTTCCCGACACCGGATTGTGGCCAGCTTTATTGTCATTTGGTGCACAAATCAATCTTGAAGTATTCACCACTGATGCTGTATCAAATAAAACGCCGGTGGTTTTTTCATGGGGGAATTATCATCAGGGATTCAGGGTGTTGGTTTTAGGAGGAAGGTATACTTTGCAAATTGCTGGCGCAAGCGATGATAACAGACCATTAGCAATTACTGGCAGGGGACAAGTCGATAATAATTTATGGCAGAAAATTAAAATCGTGATTAATCGAAAGAGAGAGGGGAGGCGGAAAATAGTGTTCGCCGTCGATGGTATGGAAGAGTCAATGGAAATAAAAAAAGAACTTGAAACACCTTATATGCACGGGG
>DNNS01000258.1 GCA_003497555.1 Spirochaetia bacterium | reverse complement strand
CAGGCCCCCGGTAGCCGGTTTCGCCGGGATATGTTGCCGTCTCATCCCAGGTAAAATTCCATACGCGCACCCGGCTGATACCGGCACTGACCAGGTTTTTAAATACTGTATAACTGACAGTATCCGGGTCAATATTAACGCCTATCGGAGTTGAAATTGTTTTATTATCTCCGCTTACAATAAAATGATCTTCAAGCGTGTCTTGCTGTACAGAATCAATAAAAATTTTCACATTAACAGTATAAAAACCCGGACTGCGCGTACCAAGCGGTATTTTAATTATATTCGTCTGTATTTGATTATTGAAATTAAACTGCAGGGATGCGCTGTTTTGCATATGATCAGTCAGCTCCGCAATGATAATCATTTTTTCGTTTTCCGCGCTGGCCAGATTATAGGACAATACGATTCGCTCCCCGGAGGCAAAGGCCCAGTCAGCCCATAACGGTCTGCTAATAAAAACCGCTTTACCCGCGGCATTGTTATTGGCCACGGCTGTAAGATCATCAATAAGAAAACGTACCTCTTCTGTACGGGCGACAAACTGCAGGCTTCTGATGTTTTTCGCCTGCAGTTTGTCACTATTGTCCTGGAGGCAGATAAAATCATCTAAAGTAAAAAGATGACGGGTCCAGTTTTTTTGCAGCGGGATCGCCAGCCGGTAATGGTGCTTGGTAACCGAAGAATAAACGGAAAGCGTTGCGGATTCGCTGCCGGAAACGTATTTGGACCATAAGGAAAATCCTCCCACACGTTCCGGGTTTCTTATATTCTGATTCAGTTCGCGCTCAACAAATCCCCGGGCAGCGGGAAAAAATACTTCCCCCACGCTACCTCGTTCGGCATCTGCCGCCTGCCTGATTACGCCGCGCAAATATTCCCCTTTGGTCTGAAAATTAATCGGTGCGCCTCCCAGCCCCCAGCGGCTGCCGATTGTTTCATTAAAATCATCAATGAGCTCAAGTGGGAGGTACGGATTATCCGGTTTTGCCGGGATCGATACGGCTTTATCATCAGCCTGCTTTTTTTTTTCGGCTGAATTACTGCTAACTCCGGCAGATTTGTAAAGATCCATGAACTGCGCCTTGTATTGCGGATCATGAATTGCTATCCATGCGTAATCAGCCGAACCAGCGGCCCATTGCATACCTATATAAAGCACGGCTTTTATTACCCGCGCAGTCTGAAAAGGTTCGGTCTGAAACAGGATCCAGTCCGAACTGCCGGTCTTGCGCATAGCCAGAAATTGCTTTTCGTTATTTTCTGATTCAAGCATCAGCCAGAATTTAGCGCCGCCGTTATTATTGTCTGTCATCACGTTCTTATAGCGCACGCATAAAGAAACCATGATCATCCGCGAACTTAACAATTCCGCAGGTATTTCAATGGTATAGACCTTACCTTCTTTTTGGTTGTCAGAAACAAGACGCACAAAAGATAGATCGCCTTCTTTTAAAATCTGCATGGATTCTTTTCCGGTAATCCATCCGTTATTTTTTGTAAAATTGTCGAAAAACAGCGCATGACCGGCAGGAGGCGGCAGCGCCGGCAGATACCAGTTAATGCTCAGGAGCGGAATAAAAAACAAAAAGTTTTTCATGTTTATTTCCTTCTATCGGTATTATTTNNAATGCAGAAAGCTGCCAATTATCGGACTTTGGACTCTTTTGGGGTTACCGGTAATTGCGGCATGCCTGCAGGATTTCTTCCACTGAACCGGACGCAAGGCATATGCAGGTATCGGCGCCGCCGTAATACAACATGAGTTCGTCTTTTTCCGGCCGCCAAATCGCGCCGCAAGGAAATACAACATTGTCCACCACGCCGTTTTTTTCATATTCCGCTTCGGGCGCAAGCAGATAACTTCTGGTCTGCCCGATAATTTTACAAGGATCGTTTAGATCGAGCAGCAATGCTCCGATGCGGTAGTGGGGACCATCGCATGGTGTATGCACTCCATGGATAATGACCAACCAGCCATCTTTTGTTTTAATCGGCGGTGTAGGGCCGATCTTGGTTCCTCCCCAGGGCGCAAAAGGAGCCAGCAGCGGACGGTACCTTCCCCAGTGCACGAGATCAGGAGAAGATGACAGCCATATCGCGCCGTATGCGCCTTTTCCGCCGCCCGGACGATCAAGTTTAAAATATTGATTATTGATTTTTTCCGGAAACAGAGATGCGCCGCGATTGCGAGGCAGGGTGACTATGTCGATTACTTCATAATTATTAAAATCGCAGGTTTTGCCAAGTATGGTGCAGGGCCCGTCAAAATTTCTGGTAGCGACAGGCGTCAGAATAAAATAATCATCGCCAATCCGGGTCACGCGGTTATCAATTACATGCTGGTGCGCAATACTGTACGGGTAGACGTTTTTATCAAGGTTAATAAACGGTTGGTCGTCAATCCGGAAATGAATTCCGTCGCTGCTGCGCGCCACCCTGGTCTCTCCGCCGTACGGGCAGTCAAACAGCACCACTGACACCAGCAGGATTATTTCATCATTAAAGAGCGCAGGGCTGGGATTAAAAACCTGCATAGCCCCCGGTATATCGTCCGGCGTGATCAGGGGGTTTTCCGGATGACGTGATAGGATTTCAATTGTTTTCATAACGGTCTCCTGTCGGAAAAATGAAACTGTTTCATAAATTATAAAACATTATAATTCATTTTTTTTGGAAAGTCAAGAAAATATGCAGAAATACCGGGCATTAAAATAATCGGCATGCGTACCGTACAAGGAATAGAAGGGTGCGCTGCTCGAGACAAATGCATGCGGTTTATGACGCAACTGTTCTCATTTCCCGGTTTATCAGAATTTTTGGGTGCATTGGGTGTGATTTTTTTTCCTGGGTGCGCATCTAGATTTAACCTGCGATAAATGTCTGATAATATGGTGTACATTCTTTTTTATTTTTTTTTGTGCGAATTTATTTTTTTGTTTTACTTGCCAAGAAATAAATCGCACCCTCTGTGTTTGAGTTTTTTAATAAAAAACCGCATAATAATACCATTATTACGGAAACATCCTTTGAGAACCAAAAGATCAGTAAATATCAGAAGCGTTGCCCGGCAGGCTTCGGTATCGCCGGCGACTGTGTCGCGCGTATTAAATAAAGAGCAGAATGTAAAAAAGAAAACACACGATCAGGTTCTGTCAATAATAAAAGCATCCGGCTACAGTTTCAAGCCGGGACTCGCTCAGAAAAAACATATTGCAGTACTCTATAATAACGCAGCCAGCCTGGCGCAGAATTATTATCTGCCTCCGCTCCTCGCCAACTGTGAAAAACATCTTGTCCGGAACAACTACAGCGTAGTCTTTATCTCTTCCGCCAATTTTGATTATATTAATGAACTGCAGTTTCACGGATTTATTTCACTGGTGCATAACCGAAGCACATTCGACAAAATAATGCAATTCACCGGCCATGCACCGCTGGTCGCAATTAACAGTGCGTACTCTCATTCCTGCCTGAAAAAAGTCAGTTTTGTTTATTCAGATCATTCCCAGTCAGTGCGTCTCGCCCTGGATTACTTGGCCGGCCTGGGACATAATAAAACAGGCATGATATCTCTGCGCTACCAAAACGATACACTCAGCTTCGAACGGCTGAAAACATATCTTGATTACTGCCGGAAAACCATCGGCAAAACAAAGCCGAACACATATCTTTTTTTGTGCGATGACAATACCATAGGCAATGCTGTTGCCGATGCGCTCCAGGCAGGCTGCACAGCGCTGATTGCATCGTCCGAGACCTGTTCCTTGAAAATACCGCATTTTCTTGCGCAATATAATGTACGCATTCCGGATGATATTTCCCTGGTGACGTTTGAACTTCCCGGCATCAGCGAATTTCTGTCCCCGCCGCTCACCTCCATCAGGCAGCCGATAGAAAAAATGTCGGAAAAGGCCGTCGAACTGATGCTTCAATACCTGACTGGCGCAAAAAATATTGAAAAAAATATTAAATTCGACAATAACCTGATCTTTAGAAGCAGCGTAAAACCGCTGTTCCGATAACGGTATCTGTTTTGCCGGTCATTAAAATACTCGATTCCTGCTTATTTGATTTTTACCGGAGTAAACCAATTTTGAAAAAGCAAATTCCTGTACATTATATGGCAGCAATATCAGATATATAAAAACAATTTGTGCTATGGAATTTTAAGCATTTGCCGATTATACTATTTATGTATGTCGAATAATAATGTAATATGGATTATATCCGATCAGCACCGGGCGCAATGTCTGTCAATAAACGGCGACCCAAATTTAAATACGCCGAATATTGACGCCATGGGGGCGCTTGGATTAAATTTTACCCAGGCTGTTTCCGGTTTTCCTCTATGCTGCCCGTTCCGCGGTTCCATGTTGACCGGACGCTATCCGCACCTGTGCATACCCGGCCACGAATACCCGCTCCCCGAAGGAATGCCGACCATCGCGCATATTCTTAATGAGCATGGATATGAAACAGCATATTTCGGGAAATGGCACGTTGCCGGCTTGCATGAATCTGAAGGTCGTACTTCATTACGCAAGGTATCAATGCCGATGCGCGGGGGATTTACCAGATGGCTGGGATATGAAAACAATAACAGCCAGTGGGATTCCTGGGTGCACGGTCATGATACAGCGGGTACGGAAATTCCACATTATCGGCTTCCGGGATATGAAACTGATGCACTGACTGACCATTTTCTCGATTATTTAAAAGAGAAAAAAAACACACAAGCAGATAAACCTTTTTTTGCTGTGCTCTCAGTGCAGCCGCCGCATGACCCCTATGTAGCGCCGCCCCAATTTATGGCCCGTCATAATCCGGAGCGCATGATCATGCGCGAAAATGTTCCCCGGGTACTGTCAATTATGAAACAGGCTAAGCGTGAATATGCCGGTTCCTGCGCCATGATCGAGAATCTTGATTATAATATCGGACGTGTCATCATGCTTCTGCGGGAAACCGGACTTTATGACAGCACCCATATACTTTTCTTCAGCGATCACGGAGATATGCACGGTTCGCACGGACTGATGCGTAAAACCAATCCTTTTGAAGAAGCGGTACGTATTCCATTTGTCATGGGAGGAGTCTCAGACAAAGGGTATAATGGAATGCGTTCTGGCTCCTGCAGCACCCTGATCAATCACGTTGATATCGCACCTACTACTCTGGGCCTATGCGGGGTCCCGGTTCCTGAATCCATGCAAGGTACCGATCTGAGCGCAGTTCGTCTTGAGCGGAGGAGCGCACCGGCATATCCTGATTCCGTGTTTCTGCAGTCCGTAATTCCTACCGGACACGGATCGAGTATTGACCGGCCGTGGCGAGGCATTATTACCCATGACCGCTGGAAATATGTTGCGCTTGATTCGCAGCCCTGGCTTTTATTCAATCTGACTGAAGACCCTTATGAGCAGGTTAATCATGCCTTCAATACCAGCTATGCAGCGGAACGTAAAAAATTGAATAACCGCCTGGCCCGGTGGATATCAGATACCGGCGATACTTTTAATCTCCCGGCTTTATAATTTCAAGTGAGCGGACGGTCCTGCCCAAACAGCCGCAAAAATGCCATCACATTCATTCCCGCTTCTGTGTTTTCCATAATTTCGGATATTTGCCGAATTTTTTCTTAAAAGCGCGGCTGAACGAAGATTCTTCGTCATAACCTATTTCACGGGCAATAGCGCCGATACTGTGATCTGTTTTTATCAGCAGTTCCGAAGCAAATTGTAATTTCAGCGACAAAGCATATTGCATGGGCGTAACGCCCATTGCCAATTTGAATTTTCTGATGAGACTGAACTTTTCCAGACGGATCTCGGCCGAGAGTTCGTCAAGCCGCAGCCTGCGTGCCGGATCAGCATGCAGATAATCAAGGGCATTTTCAATCACCTCTTCTTCGAGCCGCTTTCGGCCGGAAGAAAGCTCATACAAAAATGACAGGAAATCACAGGCTGCGGATTTGGAAAGCTGATGATTGCCGCTGCTGAATTTTTCCAGCAGCCGTTCGAAAAAATAACGAAAATGCATTCCGCGTCCGCAGATTCTTTTATGCATATCAATCGGCAATACTTCGGATTCAGGGAAGGAAACATGTATGATATAATGCGTTACAGCTGCAGACCCGGTCACCAGATGATGCATTTCTCCGGGCCGCAAAAAAATAAAATCTCCCTGTTTCACCGGGATTTTTTCATGTTCAATAAAAAAACAGCCCGTACCCCCTGCAAAATAATGAAATTCAAAATTATCATGAGAATGCAGGCTGGGATTTTTCTCCGGTACTGTAATTCGGAGAAACGCTTGGTGCATAATCAACGAAGGGATGTACACCGCAGGGAGTTTTGGTGCCGTTTTTGTATCATTTTTTTCAGTTTTATCTTGCCGCATACGCATATATTGAGTTAAATGAACAGGAATTTCCTTCTCTTGTTTTTCCCGACACCTACAGGTGCGCAAGATAAAACGCCGATGCTCCTGTCACATGGCAGTTTACATTTTAATCCAATCAGTTTTAAAAATCAATACTTTACGGGTGCAAATTTATTTCTTGGAAAGTAAAACAAAAAAATCCGCTTCTGTGTACTAAATTTTAACGGACAGATGATCGGAAACCGTCATA
>DNNS01000509.1 GCA_003497555.1 Spirochaetia bacterium | reverse complement strand
CCTGCCCTGTTTATCTGACAGCCGGGACGCATTTCCTTTAATCCTGCCTGTAAAGCTTCAGCGCCGGCTTTAAGCAGATTTTTTTTTTCTGCCGAAACTTCGCCTACCGGGAAAGTTACCGCAGCATCCGCATAATAATCATTTTTTTTTGCGCCAATATCAATAGACACCAGATCGCCGTTTTGCAGAATGCGATCAGTTGGTACGCCGTGTACCAGTTCTTCGTTTATGGATATGGCTGCTGCGCCGGGAAAATTTTTTATTTCCGGAAATGACGGAAACGCACCGCAGCGCCTGATAAAATTATCTATATAAACGTTAATTTCCCGGCTGCTGATACCGGCCCGGATTTTTTTTTGCAGCAGGGAAAAACAGCTGCTGATGATAATCGCCGTTTCCTTGATTTTTTTTATATCCCATGGAGTTTTAATCAGCCTGTTATTTCTAATAGTCAATATCTTTTTTCCGTTTTTCGGTAGAAAGAAAATCATAGATTTTTCTGGAAATATCGCTGAACGTTCCGTTTAATATACGGTATTCCCTGTTGATGGCTTCAATATGCGGCCAGTTGTATTCATTCATTACCAGCGAGATATACAGATTGTCAATATTCTGTACGGCTTCTGTGTGTTTGACAAAATAACGGTAAATATCAATACTGGAAAAATTTTTTTTAAGAAAATATCCCGTACGCATTTCCAGATTAACTTCCCGGAGCATTTTTATCAGATTATTAACCTCGCTGATATCGGCTTTTTTCAGTTTTCTGGTCTCGGGATTAAGAAGACGCACGCCCTGAGCGGAAATTGGTTCCGTTACCGCCTGTTTTTCGGATTTTCCCGCCGATTCTTCACTGCTGTTTTTTTCTGTTGTTTTTTCAGGCAGATTATTTGCAGCGGACAATTCCAGTTTTTTTTCTGCAGCCGGTTTTTCTGCCAGTCCCCTTACTTCCACAGCCTCTTCGTTATTAATCAGGGCATAGCGCTGCATTTTAGAGTCTACATAATATAAAAAAGCGCAGGCAATATAGTATTTTCCGTTATATTGCGGTCTGAAGCGGTAAAGAAATTTTGTTTTATTGGTTGAAAAAATAATTTGGGCATTGGTTATATCGTTTATGGTATATATTTTGTCCTGAAATCTGCTGAATAATGTCAGCAGATAGATTTTTTCACCGGTAAAGTTGGCCAGTACGCCTATTTCCTGCGCGACCGGATCGTATCTCACCTTGAATTCGCTGGCTTTTACCTGAATTCTTTCAAACCAGTCGGCATGCAGGTTTGCGGTAAAAATAACTACTGCACAAAACAGATAAAAAGATTTCATTTGGTTTTTTTGGGCCTTTTTATATAATATCGGAATTATCCGGCTTTAGATTGAATTTCAGCTGTTTAAACAGCCCTTGCCTGTCTGCCGGTACCGGCAGTTTTTTTTTAACGGACATTCGGAACATAACGGTTTTGTACGGCAATACATTTTAGCATGAGCAACTATCATAGCGTGATATTCGTTAAAAACCGCTGTTTTATTACCGGCATTTTTTAAATTATCCATAAAAAATTTCTGCCATTCCGGGTAGGATAATTTTTCGCCTATAAACCCCAGACGGCTGAAAATACGGCGCGTATAGGCATCAATAACAAAAACCGGTTTAGCAAAAGCATACAGCAGAATAGAATCGCAGGTTTCCGGTCCTATTCCGTTAACAGCAAGCAGCTCTGACCGTAAATAATTCAAATCATTACACTGCATGAGCGCGGCGCTTTTGACAGGCGAAAAAAAATCAGCAGCGTTTTTTAGTTTTAATGCCTTCATATTGAAATAACCGGAAGGACGGATAAGTTTTGCTAATTTTTTTCTTGTCATTTTTATAATGAAATTTCTTCCAAGCTTTTTGTTTTTTTTCAGATTATGCAGGGCTTTTTCAACATTTATCCAGGAGGTATTCTGGGTAAGAATTGCTCCGATAATAATTTCAAATCTGTCCCCATAACATTGCGGCGCGCCGGAATGATGACGTGCATGCGTTTTTTTTTTGGATAGCGGCCACCATCCCTGCGGCCCGTAAATATCATAAAATTTTTTATAAATCTTTAAAAGATCCGCCATGCGGCTATTTTTCAATTTCAAGAATAATATAGGTTGGAAGCCCTGCTACATTAAAATGTTCAAGAGTTTTTTTTATTTCCGGTGCATTGATATCAGTAGCAATAAATTTTACCCTGATAAACGAAGATAATTTGTCGGCAACTGCCGGAGAGCGGAAAGTAGACGCATCCATAGCCAGACAGTTTTTACACCAGTCTGCCCAAAAATCAATAAATATCGGTTTATTTTCTTTCCGGGCCTTTATCAGAGCGGAGTCCAGATCATACTCCCATTCTATTAATTCATTTTCCGAGGAGCGCGGCAGAGGCACAGCCGGTTTGATCAACATCCAGGTCTCGCGCGCATAATAAAGCGCGAAAGCAAAGATAAATATTCCAAATACGTATTTTACTTTTGTCATCCAGTCTCCGGGACTGGGAAGAAAAGAAAGCCCGGCTCCGGCCAAAGGCCAGGGCAAAGCCATGCCTATGCCCAGCAGAAAAGGCAGCAGAAGTCCGGAATAATTTCCGTTTGCCATTTCCGAAGCAGCATATACAATTACGGAAATTATTACCGGAGCAACGCATGCTCCGGCTAACAGGGCAGAAATCGCACCCATAAAAAATACGGAAAACAGGCTTCCGGTTTTTCCCGGTTTCCCGCTGCGAAAGCGGGTAAGGTCAATTTGTATTATATCAAACATGGAAAGACCAAGAACAATAAAAATCAGCGAAATAAATGCGGTGAAAACCCATGAACTGTTAATTGCGCCGAAAGTGCCTCCGCTGGCTGCAGCCAGAGCGCCGAGCAGTCCGTAACTTATCGCCATGCCTGCGCCGTATACTCCGCCGGTTAGAAATCCCTGACGCCGTGAAGATGCCCGGTTTCCGGCCCCGATTATTGACAGGGTAATCGGTATTAACGGCAGAACACAGGGAGTAAGATTAAGAGCAAAACCTCCGGCTAAGACCAGAAGAATTATCAGAAAAACCGATTTTCCGCTGAACATATTATCTTCATTTTTTTCCCGGTAGTTATCTATAAAAGCGCTGAACGCAGCGGTATTTTTATATCCGCTGGCCCGGCCGGCAATTTTGTAAGCTGTAAATAATTCCGGTTTGTCGGGTTTTGCGCTGTTTATCATGATTTTCCCGGCTTCTGAAGAATATTGAAATTGTTTTTCCATGGGTGCGAAACAGGCGGAATCGTCACAAGCCTGAAATCGGATTTTTCCGGTGATTTTCCAGTCTGCCGAAATCAGCGGAAAATCAAAAACCATAACCTGGCCTGCTGAAAAAAATTCGGTAATTGAACCGTCCGCTTCTTTTAAGGTTTTTACAGACGGTAGTTTAATCACCGGTTCAGATGTCCCCGAATTCTCTAATATTTCAATTTTAAAAAATTTTTTCTCGGAACTATAAACATGCATCTTGCTGTTCATGACAAAACGGGCATGTACAATAATATTGTTTTTTCCGTTTGTTAATGAAAATTCAATATCAGGATTTTCGCCGACCGACTTGTCTGTACCGGGTAATAAAACCGGAATTTGCGGGTAAAGCAGACTGCCGAATAATAAAAACGTTATAATACTTTTCATTTGCCGTTTTTCTTGATAAAATCCTCGAGGCTCATCTGCTTCTTGTAATATTCACCTTTAATATATTTAAGAATATGCAGAAACATGGGAGCTTCGATATAACCCGGCATAACCGTTATTACATTCTGCCCGCTGTCTAAAAAGGCCAGACTCGGGAAGCCGGAAATTCCGAAAGCGCGGGTCAGCTGAACGGAATTATAATCTTTACCCTGGAAGGTATGCTGTTCGTCAGTGCTTTCCGCCTGTACTTTTACGGTGATAAAATTTTCCTGTAAAAACTTTTTAACCTCCGGATTGGAAAAGGTTTTTTCATCCATAACCTTGCACCAGTGGCACCAGTCGGTATAAAAATCAATAACCGCCGGCTTTTTTTCAGCTGCACCTTTTATCAATCCCTGGTTAAAAGCCATCCATTCTTCGGATTTTTTTTTCTGATCAAGCGCAAAAGTACAGCCGGCAATGAACATCACTGCCGGAAAAAATAAATAGATAATTGTTTTCATAGAGACTCCTCTTGTTTATTGTATTCCAATTCCTTAATTGCCGCAAGCGCTGCAATAGTACCGTCGGAAACTGCGGTTGTTATCTGGCGGTATTTTTTTATTATACAGTCGCCGGCAGCAAAAATACCCGGCGCGGTAGTTTTCATATCCTGATTAACTTTAATGCTGCCGTATTGATCCGTTTCCATGCCGTTAATAAATCCGGTATTGGGAATCATGCCGATAAAAACAAATATCCCGTCTGCGCCTATGATTTTTCGGGTTTTATCTTTCAGATTTTCAACTTCTGCTTCCATACCGCAAGCAGTGCGTCTGAACGCCCGAGGTTCATGATTGAAAAGGAATTTTATTTTCGGTTCGCTGAAAGCTTTTTCACAGGCAGTTTTATTGGCCTGCAGAACATCAAACTGGTGTACAATTGTTATTTCCGATGCAAATTTGGCAATAAACAGGGCTTCTTCCACTGCTGAATTTCCTCCGCCGATAACAATTACTTTTTTATTCTCATAATATTTGGCATCGCAGGTTGCACAATAGGAAATTCCCTTGCCGCGGAATTCCATTTCTCCGGGTATGCCAAGCGGACGCGGCGAAGCTCCGGAGGCAATAATAATTTTTTCGGCATGGATGATTTCGTAACCGTTGATGCCTGCGGTTTTTTCAGCGGCATTAAAAAAATCCAGATCAGCCGCAAAACGGGTATGAACGCCGGCCCGGGCCGCCTGTTCTCCGAAATAATGCGCCAGCATATAGCCCGCAACCGGTTCCGGAAACCCGGGAAAATTCGATACCTGATGTGTCACAGCCATTTGCCCTCCGGGCAGAGCCTGATCAATAATCACGGTCTTGAGTTTGGCCTGGGCAGAATAAAGTGCAGCGGAAAGACCGGCCGGACCTCCGCCGATGATCATAATATCATATTCGCTTTTTACCGGAGACAATTTTTCATATCTGGCGCCCAAAGAGGAAATTCCATCAAGAAGATCTTTGAATTTTACCGCACCGGATAATCTGTTTCCTGCTTCTTTGCCGTTTTTATACAATAGCACTGTTGGAGATGATTTTACTCCTAATTTTTCAGCAAGTTCGCGGTTTTCCTGACGGAAAATTTTATAAAAAGCAGCCTGGCCCCTGAAAATTTCTGCAGCTTTTTCAAATTTCGGCGCTAAGGCATCGCAGGGGGGACATTGGGTAGAATAAAAATCTATTACTATAATCCCGGGTAAATTAGCCGTTTCGTTGAAATTTTTTTCGTTTATATTTTTAATTAATTCTGAACTCATGATAGATCCTCCTATGAAAATTTATTTTGTTCAGATTGTCCCATAGTACTCAAGTGCATATGT
>DNNS01000618.1 GCA_003497555.1 Spirochaetia bacterium | reverse complement strand
CGGATGCGACTGGCTTCTCTGCGCTTCCTATATAGACCTGCATGTCTATGATTTATATTGCCTGGCCGGCAGTACGCTTTCACCGCTATGGTGTACCAATGAAATTCCCTATTCATTACCGGAGTCACATTCGATAAAGGGAAAACAGGTATATAGCTGGAGCCCCGGGGCAATTACAGAAGCTGATATTAATGATGATGGGAAAACAGAAATTATCATGACTTCGCGCGCCACCAGCGGACTCGCCCTTGACGATATGATTATTCTGAGTGATCAGGGCAAAATAATATTTAAAAATCGTTTCATGGAAGATCGCTTAAATCGCAATGATATGATATACCGCGCAATGAGTGTTACCACCGGCAATTATTACGGAATAAAAGAAAAAATAATTATCGGGGTTTCCGGGCCGGTATTAATTATTGCAGATTCGCATTGCCGTCTTGCTGCTAAAGCTGTTGCTCCGATTGCATTTACCGATATAGCTGTTATCAAAAAAGAAAACAGTACGCGCATAATTCTTCCGGTCAATTTTGATGACAGCATCGTTATGCTCGATATGCAAAACGGTTGGGAGCATGAGTTTGAAAACCTGTCTTTTAAAGGCGAAACAGCGCAGATTCGAAAAAATATACGCGGCATTTCCGATAATCTTGCGCTGCAGATGAAAAACTGCAGCTCATCCGGCAAAAGCGTATCCACGGAGCCGTATATTATTGAAACAGCGGCTGTATTTATACGCAGGGAAAAACTGCCGCATCTTGAACATTACATAAATTACAACAAATGGATACGCAGGCAATTTTCATACGACAATATCCGTTTTGCCGTTGTGTTATGGCTGAGTGAAAAAGGAATGGAGGTATCGCCTTCCGGGAGAGCGTGGACTCTTGACAACCGCATGGATTATCAGTTAACCGGCAGGGAGATTCTGGATATTGCCGGGCGGCTGGAAAAAGAACAAGTTCCATTTCTCATTCAAAACAGTCATGGATGCGGAGGATTTCTTTCGCTGGAGACTATTGAAAAAATTCTTGTAACTGCGCCTGAATATTTCATAGGCCTGATTGGATCGGAAACAAATCACTTTTCCGAATTAGCTGATTTTATGCGTGAATATCTTGTGCCGGAAATGGACTTACTGAAAAAATACGGTAATCGAAAGCTTATTCTGCGGGAAGGCAGTCAATTCTGGCCTATAGTTATGACAAATCCAGCTTTATATCAACAAATTTTCGGACAGGGAACTTATCGTGAAACTTTAATCCCCCTGGCAGAAGAAGCAGCCAGCCGGAATGGAGAAATACATATTGCCTGCCGCAGCGGTTTGTGGCTTTGTGATCTGGTTAAACAGTGGGGTACACGCGTAATAGCTGATCAGCTGCGGGTGAATCCGCTCTATGTGTGGGATTCTGTAATGTGCGGACATCATCATCTGCGTCTCCTTGTTGCCCATGCGTCCCTGGGCGCTTCCTTTTTTATGTTTCATAACGGGAGTGATAATGCTTCGGGAGAACCAAATTACACGCCGGGCAGCGGCTCGTTTCAATGGACTGATGTTGGGAAAGACTCACTTATACCGTTTATACATCTTCTGGGGCAGAGAAAAATCATTCCTCCGAAACGGGTAGATTGCGCGCATATTTCTTCGGCGGCAATTTCCCTGAGGCCGTTATCATCACGGATACGCTTCGATCTATGCAAGGGACATAATTATAATCAATTCGTTCCCGCCCGTGCACATGAGCGCTATGTGTTTTCGCGTGTTGAATCCTGGTGGGCAATGGCATGTACGTTTTCTGCTGATGCAGCCTATTATCTATGGGGAAAACGCCGTCATTATATGAATCTGATCCCGCATAATGCGCATGGATTCGTGCCAATAGTATCTAATCTCTTTACCCGGGAAAAGCTGCAAAAATTTACGATCATTTTTGAAACTGATGGAGATATGTGGTATATAGGAAAAAAAACCTGTTCTCCGCAGCAGGGAAAAGAAATAATCCTCGATAAAATTAAACAGTTAAAAAACAAACTTCCCTTTAGTGTGGAAGGCGATGTGTTTTTTCAGGCAATTGTAAATCCCAAAGGCTACCGGTTAATTCTTGTTGATCCGGATATAATTGAACCTAAAGAGCATCAAGTAAATATTGGATTAAAAAAATTAAAAATAATTTCAATTTTTGATATTATTAAAAATGAAAGAATTGAGGCTGTTTCGCATAAAATATCTGTTACGGTTCCGGCCGGTTTATTCCGGATAATAGAGATAAATATTTTATAAACGGATTAATTTAATAATTAGCGTATATCTGCTATGATTTCAGATATTTTCTGATATAATCATGTGTATGATGCTGAAAAATAATTTTCTTGCTGTTTTTTACCTGCATCAGATGGAATTATTTATCTCGCAAATTCCCGCTTTTCATTTTTTTTAAAAAGCGGGAATTTGCGAGATTTTAAGAAGATTGCAAAACTTTTAAATATCGCTTACAATATCCGCAAGACCGAAAATGTTGAAGATCATATTGTCCGGCTTTTACTGTGATTGACGAGTAAAAATTTTATTTTGTCCGCAGCCAATAATTACTCTTTCTGATGCTTAAAATATTTCTAACCACTCCGGGTAATGAACAGATCGACATCCGGAATAAAAAAATCGTCCGTCTCCCGGGCAGGGTTCAGCCAGTAACTCATGCCAATTTCGGCCTGCTCGTTCTCGCTTCCGCCCTGTCTGCTTTCCGGGTAAAAATATTAGACGCCTGGGCAATGAATCTTTCCAATGATCAA
>DNNS01000698.1 GCA_003497555.1 Spirochaetia bacterium | reverse complement strand
ACAGATATATATGTGCATTATATCCGGCAGTATGCCTCCCCGAAAACCGCTGTTAAATGCCGTTAAATTTTTACAGGGCAGGGCTGAGTACCGCCTGACGGAAAACATACCGAATCTGGCAGATGTTCTTGCCGATTATGATCTGGTTATTACTTATTTCGGCCTTCTGCTTTTTGAATGCATAGCCGCTGAAATTCCTGTTATGCTGCTTGATCCTTCGCGTTATCATTATTCGCTTAGCAATTTTTTTTTCCCGGCCCTGTCAGCAGGCTGCCGAAAAATAAAAAAAATTCCTTCATATACCCAGATACAGGCGCACACCAGGGAAATTCCCCGGAAAATCGGTACTGCCGTACCTATGCTGCTGTCCTGTTTTAAACGTATTACCCTAAAAGATTTTCCGCGTATCTGCCCGGTATGTTCTTCTTCCGTTTTTTATCCTGTTAAACGCAGCGAAAAAAACAATTTATATAAATGCAGAAACTGCCGGAGTTTTTTTTTGGCTTATTTTTCACCAAGAGAACATACATACAATAAAGACTATTTTTTAGATGAATATAAAAATCAGTACGGCCGTACCTATGAAGATGATCAGCCTGCAATCTCAACCTTGTCCGAACAGCGGCTCTCAATAATTCTGGAATATAAAAAATCAGGTATCCTGCTGGAAGGCGGATCAGCTCTCGGTTATTTTTTAGACAGCGCTTCCCGTTACTTCCGTACTTGCGGAGTAGAAATTTCATCGTTCGCCTCAGAGCAATGCCGTAAGCGCGGACATACCGTATTTAACGCTTCATTTTCAGATTTTACAACCGATCAAAAATATGATGTAATCTGTTTCTGGTATACATTTGAACACTTTGATAATATTAAAGAAATAACCCATAAAATCTGCGGCATGCTTAAAACCGGGGGGATTCTGGCTTTAAGCATGCCATCGGCCGGGTCCTTTTCCGCACGCTTTTGCCGGAAAAAATATATCGAATCATATCCGGATGATCATTTTTATACGCTAGCACTTGCCGGAGCAATAAACTTTTTCAGGAGGCATGGATTTTCCCTGTTAAAAAAAAGAAATACCGGTATACACTTTTTTAGAGTAAAAAAAAGGTTCCCGCTGCTTCCGCTGCCGGAAAAATTATATCCGGTTTTGGCTGAATTTTTTAATTTAGGCGATACCTATGAAATATATCTGCGCTATGACGGATGCCTATGATGTTTAAATATTCCGAACTGCTGCAGAATAAATTTTCATCCCTTTCTGAAACCGTAAAAGTCATTGAATATGTCAGCCGCGGGAACAGCTGTTCGGTCTGCGGTCTTGGCGGAGGAGCGCCGGCTCTGCTGTGTTCAGAGATTTGGAATAAAACCGGCAGTACGATTCTCGTGATTACAGCGGATGAAAATGACGCCCGAAGGCTGATTGATGATATTAAATTTTTCAATGCTAAGGTACCGGTATGTCTTTTCCCGGATCTTAACATTCCTCCTTACGAAGATATTATACCGGCCCGCTCCCTGNNATAGTACCGGTCAAGGCATTTTTAAGAAAAATTATCCCGCCTGATGATTTTTTGGATTGTATAATTGAAATCACGGAAAATGAAGAATATCCGGCTAATAACCTGATCAGGCGTATCGAAGAAATGGGTTACATACGCGTTTCCACTGTGGGGGAGTACGGAGAATATGCTCGCCGTGGCGATATACTTGACATATACAGTTCAGCATATGAGTACCCGCTGCGTATTGTTTTCTACGATAATCTTGCGGAAGAAATACGTTTTTTTGATCCTCTCACCCAGCGTTCCTGCGGAAATCTCAGACAGGCGCATATTGTGCCTAAACGTGAAATTATTCTTAATCAAAACCGTCTGCAAACCCTGGCGGCAGCGGCATCATCCCGCCCCGGATATGAAGAATTTATTAAACATGCGGCCCGTACCGCATTTATTCCCGGGCTGGAACAATTAGTACCGCTCTTGTGCCGAAAACCTGCTCTGTTAGCCGATTATTGCCCGCAGGCTCTTCGTATCATTCTTCATCCGCAGTCGGTCAGAAAACATTATGACGCTTTTAAGATGGAATACGATCTGGCGGTTAAAAATAAAACCCGGGAAACAAAAATGCGGGCTGAACCGGATGAAATTTTTGCCGAATTCAATATGGTTAACTCCGGCCGCAGGATATCGGTTTGCCGCCTGGCATCTGATCCCGATACTATAAATTTCGGATTTCCGCATGAAAGCGCCTGGCAGAAAAAATTCGGCGAAATGAAAGACGTAATTAACGGATTTTTGGCGGAAAAATATCTTGTGGTGATTATTGCCAGACAGGAAGAACAGGCGGACAGACTGAAAGAACTGCTGGCAGATCTTTCAGCGCCGCCGGAATCAGATTCTGATGCAGCCGGTCCCGAGATTTGTACCGGAGATCTTTCAGCCGGAATTGAAATACCCGCTATTAAAATCAAGATCATCTGCGATTATGAACTTTTCGGCCGTAAAAGAAAAATATCGCGGAAATCAGGCAGTACATCATCAGAACTGCTGGAAAACTATATTGATCTTAAAAAAGATGATTATGTTGTTCACATTAATCAGGGAATAGGAGTATACCGTGGTCTTGAGCGCATGCATACGCAGGATCAGGAAAAAGATTATCTGAAAATCGAATATGCGGGACGTGATTTCCTTTATATTCCTGTAGAACAGATAAGCTTTATTCAGAAATATACAGGCGGACACGGCAACCCGGTTCTGGATCAGCTGGGCGGAAAATCATGGGACAAAGTCCGCAGACGTGTCCAAAAACATGTAGAAGACATGGCCAGGGAACTGGTGGAGCTTTATGCCCGGCGCCGGCTGTTAAAATCAATCCCTTTTTTACGCGATACCCGCTGGCAGGCGGAATTTGAATTGGAATTTGAATTCGAGGAAACGCCTGATCAGCTGCAGGCTGTTGAAGAAATAAAAAAAGACATGGAAGCCGGTCTGCCTATGGATCGCCTTGTTTGCGGAGATGTCGGTTTCGGTAAAACCGAAATAGCCATGCGCGCTGCATTCAAGGCAGCCATGGAATCAAGACAGACAGCCGTACTGGTACCGACAACCATTCTCTGTGAACAGCATCTGCATACTTTCCGCAGCCGCTTCCGTAATTATCCGGTTACCATTGAAGCATTAAACCGGTTCCGGACAACTGCAGAACAAAAGATCATCAGGGATAAAGTAAAAAACGGCGGAATTGATATTATTATCGGAACGCATAAACTGCTTTCCGGCAGTGTGGAATTTTCCAATCTGGGTTTACTGATAATAGATGAAGAACAGAAATTCGGAGTCAAGCAGAAAGAGAAAATAAAGAGCATGGCGGCCATGATCGATGTTCTGGCGCTTTCCGCCACGCCTATTCCCAGAACCCTGCACATGTCGCTTCTGCAAATCCGGGATATCTCGGTTATTAACACTCCGCCCCGCGATCGGCAGCCCGTACAGACCTGCGTAATGGAATTTGATCAGGCTGTTATCCGCAGCGCCTGTCTGCGCGAACAGGGCAGGGGAGGACAGGTATATTATGTGCATAACCGCATTGAATCCATGCCGGCAGTATTTAATTTTTTATCCCGCCTGCTTCCGGAATGTAAAATTCTTGCAGTACACGGCCGCATGGATGAAGAGTTAATTGAAGAACGCATGATAGAATTTATTGAACATCGGGCGGATATTCTGCTTTGTACATCTATCATTGAATCAGGCCTTGATATATCTGCAGCCAATACCATTATAATTGATCGTGCGGACATGCTTGGCCTATCGCAGCTTTATCAGCTGCGCGGCAGGGTAGGGCGGAGCAATATGCAGGCCTATGCCTATCTTTTTTTTCCGGTAAACAGGGTATTGAATGAAGAGGCGGAAAAACGGCTGCAGGCTATCAGTGAAAACACCGAACTCGGTTCCGGATTCAGAATAGCCATGCATGATCTGGAAATAAGAGGCGCAGGCAATGTACTGGGGCCTGAACAGTCAGGCGATATTATTGCTATCGGTTATGAACTATATACCAATCTTCTGGAAGAAGCTGTTGCGAATCTGACGGATCAGGAAAAAGACGTTGTTTTTGACACGGCAGTGGATATAAGATATACCGGATTTATCCCGGATTCCTATATTGAAGGCGACCGTGAAAAATTTGAAATCTACCGAAAAATCTCTTCATCGCGCCATCTGGAACAAACCGGAGAAATACGCAGGGAAATCACGGACCGCTACGGCCCAATTCCGGAAGAAGTGGAAATATTATTTAAAATTTCCGCGCTGCGCAGCCATGCCCGGAAGGCGCGTATTGTATCAATCATTGAAAAAGATCAATCCATTACTATGGTCTTTTCTCCGGTTTCCAGGGTTAATTCGGAAAAAATTTTTTCTCTGATAAAAAAACAGCCGGAGAATTACAGTATTATTCCACAAAATCCCGACAGCTTTTTTTTACGGAATTTCCCTGCCGGTTTTAATGAAAAATTGCTTTTTATTGAAAAAACGATAGAATATATCGGTTTATCTTCATGACAGAAAAATTCAGCGCATATTTTACCGAAAAACAGAAACAGATAAATAACCGCCTGCTTTGGCCTGATAATTTCAATGCCCCTGAAAATGTCATCAAGGCCATGAATTATTCTCTTGCCGCAGGGGGCAAACGCATCCGCCCGGTACTCTGCCTGATGATTGAAGATGTTTTACGAAATGATTTTAAATCCGCCAACAGCAGTGATATCGTTAATCTCGGGCTGGCGCTTGAGTATATTCATACCTATTCATTAATACATGATGACCTTCCGGCTATGGATAATGATAATCTGCGCAGAGGAGTTCCAACCTGTCATATAAAATTCGGCGAAGCGGGAGCGATTCTTGCCGGCGATGCCCTGTTGACCCATGCTTTTTATTTATCATCCGATTTAAAGCACTGTAAATCAATTGAAATTTTTAAAAAAATTCAGCAATTTTTATCAATCTCGGCCGGAGCTGCCGGAATGGCCGGCGGGCAAATGCTCGATCTGGAAGCGGAAAACAGAGAAATTACCTTTGAACATCTGAAAAAAATTCATAGCCTCAAGACCGGCAAACTTCTTGAAGCAGCAGTGCTGCTGCCGGTAATTTACTATGAGCGCAATGATGTCTATTGCGCCCTTGAGATTTTTTCACGCAATATAGGCCTGTCTTTTCAAATCATCGATGACCTACTCGATGAAACAGCTACTGCACTTGAACTTGGCAAAAATCCCGGATCGGATACTGCCAAAAAAAAATCTACTTATGTAAGCCATCTGGGTATCGAAGGTGCACGCCAGGAAGCGCAGCGTTGTCGGCAGAATGCTCTTTCCGCCCTGACTGCCGTCAATCATACCGATACTTTTTATCTTAAAGAATTAGCCGAATTTATCAACACACGCAGCAATTAATTTGAACAGGGAAAGACTTGATAAAATTCTCTGTCTGCAGGGTTTTTTTACCAGCAGAGAAAAAGCCGCAGCTGCTGTAATGGCCGGCTGTGTACAAATAAAAAATGAATTCGTCTTCAAACCCGGAAAAAAATATCCGGTTTCATCTGTTTTATCGGTTAAAGATTCATGCCCATATGTTTCGCGCGGCGGTTATAAACTTGCCCAGGCAATAAACGATTTTAAAATAATTCCGGAAGGGAAAATTTGTCTTGATATCGGCGCATCTACCGGAGGTTTTACAGACTGTCTTTTGCAGAACAAGGCAAACCTCGTATATACTGTTGATTGCGGTACCAATCAGCTTGCCTATAGTCTGCGTAACAACAACCGGGTAATCTGCCGGGAAAATTACAATGCCAGATTTATCCATGCGCAAGATTTTTCGCCTTTAATCAGTTTAATTGTTATAGATGTATCGTTTATTTCATTTTTAAAAATTTTAGAGCCCTTGGCTGCCGAGTTTTTATATAATAATCCGGATTTAATTATATTGATCAAACCTGAATTTGAAGCGGAAAAAAGCATGCTTTGCAGAGGCGGAGTTGTAAAAAATATAGATGATCATAAAAAAATCATGGAAAGAATTTTAAAAATATTAGATTCATTTAATTTTAATCTGAAAAATTTTACTTTTTCAAATATTACCGGCGCTAAAAGCGGAAATATTGAATATTTGGCATATATAAAATTATTAAAAGAATCAGACAATATCACCCTGGAATCATGTTTTTCGGTTGTTGAAAAAGCATTTATATTTCATCAAAAAACATAAATATATATTCCGATAATCAATATTATGTTAACTTGTAATTACCTGCAGCTTAATAAAAATAGACGGTACTATAAGAGAATATTATAATATAGTCAAGAAATCTTGTTATTTCAAGATTTCTTCGTNNAACTTCGTGTTATTTTTTTAAAAATTTTATTATTAATTTTAAAATCTGAGTAAATACGTTTTAAATATTCAGATAATTTATTAAAATTTCAGTAATTTTATCAAGCGGATTTTGCCTGCTTATTTTTGTCTTATTTGACGGTATAACCAGCAGATTTTCCAGAGCTTCGTTCAGGGTATTCCAGGTGAAATTATGTTCTTCGATAATAACACATGCAATTTTCTTACGGGCTTCAAGAGCATTAAAGTATTGCTCGTTTTGCTGGGCAATTTTAAGAGGTATGATCACAGCTTTTTTTTCAAGAGCTGTCAACTCGGAAATAGTCCCAGCTCCCGCCCTGCAAACGACAATGTCTGCTGTCGAGTAGATTTGCGGAATTTCAGTATTAAAAAATGGAGCACACAAATAACCGGGCTTGCAGTTGACCCTGAATTTTTCACCCCCCCCCTCCCCTGTCTGATGTATAATGTTATATTTTATAATCAGTTCGTCAATGTGTTCCGAAATC
>DNNS01000383.1 GCA_003497555.1 Spirochaetia bacterium | reverse complement strand
TTGCTTTTAAGGAAAGCAGGCTGCGGTTTGCTATAAAATCAGTATGTCCACGTGTTTTATGCAGAATACCTGCGAATCCGCCGGTGTGATCAAAATGACAATGAGAAGGTATACAGGTGTCAAGAGATTGCGGATTAATTCCTGTTTTTTTCATATTTATTAAAACCGAGTTTTTTCCTCCGCCGCTGTCGAAAAGAATATTGTGTTTTTTTCCATTTTTATAAACAGTGATATGAAGCGCAAGACCGTGTTCAGCCTGCGGCCAAAAATCTATGGGAAGATTTGCCTTCGCCCTTGCTGAAAAACGGCTGATAAAAGCCCTGCTCTCGAGAGCGTGATCTTCTATATGATTATCGATAAGTGTTGTGATAACAGCCCGATCTGCAAACTCCATATTTATCATACCGGATTCAATCATTATTTATTTACTTCCAGAAGTTCTTCAATTTTCTTAATTACCATTTCGCTATCAGGTTCTATTTTAGGTTCAAAACGTCCGCAGATTTTCCCCTGACGATTTACAAGGAATTTGGTAAAATTCCATTTAATTTTTCCATGAAAATCCGGGTTGCTTTCCCGACCTGTAAGCCATGTATAAAGCGGATGAATGGATTTTCCCGTTACTGAAATTTTGGAAAACATGGGAAAATTAACGTTATAATTAGCAGAACAAAACTGTTTTATATCGCTGTCTGTGCCAGGTTCCTGTTTTAAAAAATCATTGGCGGGAAATCCGAGTATTACCAGACCCCGCTCCGCGTAAAGACTATAGATTTTCTGCAGTTTTTCATATTGTCCTGTAAAACCGCATTTGCTGGCAGTATTTACAATCATAATTACCTTGCCTTGAAAAGCCGACAGCTGCATTGAATTTCCGTCTATGTCATACATGTTAAAATCGTAAATGCTTTTTATTTCCCCGGCATGTAAAATACTGCNNGCAGCAGGTTATGGTATTCAGAAGACAGATTAAAAATCGGATTTTTTTCATAATGTTAAACCTTGTTCTGTTAATGTTATCATAACTTTTATAAAAAAAGAATAAATTCGGCATCCAAGTAACTGTCTGATTAACAGTGAGTTTGTAAGTTTTATTGTATAATTATATTGCCATTTATGATTAAAAACATTTATCATTTCCTCCCGGGTAATATTATACCGGAAAAAGACTGCAGATATTTTCCCCTGTCCTGTCTGCCCAATGATTTTTTTAATGAACTGGGTATAACCCTGCGGCATTTCGGATATGCCCGCAGCACCGAACAAAATACATTTCAGCCGCCTGTTCCCCTGCACCGCATACAGGTAATCTGCAAGGGACACGGACTGGTCGAAATTTTCGGACGAAAAATAGAATGCCGTCCAGGGAATATTTATTATTTTCCTGCTGCAGAAAATTTCCGGCTGCATGAAAATAAAGGTATGGAAAAATTTTTTTTTAATTTTGATCTTTCCGGAGTATTTTTTGATTTTTTTGCCGGAGAGCAACCTCCGCAGCCTGCAGCTGCAGACCATAGTATTATTGCTGCTTGCCGGAAAACCGTTCCATCCTGCCGAATTCTGCAGATCAAGGGCCTGCTTTTCTCCCTGTTAGGGAATTTTAATGCTTTTTTTGAAAATATAATTGTTAAAAAAAAAGAAACAATTAACCGTTATCAGAATTTTTTCAATTACTGCGCTCTGTCCCTGGAAGATTTTTCCCTTCGCGAAGCTGCTGCCGGGCTGGGAATAAGCAGAAGTTTTTTCATAAACGATTTTCATAAAAAATTCGGAATAACTCCCAAACAATTTTTTTTAAAGGAAAAAATCCGCCGCGCCTCTGAACTTCTTTCCTGGACTTATGCGGATATTGGTGAAATATCCGAAAAACTGGGTTTCTGCGATCGCTTTCATTTTTCCCGTGTATTCCGGAAATTTACCGGGAAAACTCCTGTTCAATTCCGTGAAAACAAAAAAAAATATTGCGTTTAGATTTATGCCATTTTCTTAAACACTGTCTCTGCACCGGTCATTTATAGTGTCTGACATCCTTAAATTGTCACAATTTAACGCCCAGGCGGAATACATGTTATGGAAACATCCGTTTTAAATGCCAGGAGTCCTGATATAACAGCAGATCACAAAGCGTTTGAAATCCTGGTACGGGAGCATTATACACGCCTGCATGCTTATGCCTATACCCTGGCCAGAGATGAATCTACAGCAGATGATTTGGTGCAGGATTCCTTTATCACGGCTTATAAAAAAATGTCAAGTTTTGATACCAGCCGCGATTTTGGTTCCTGGATTCGCGGGATTCTCCGTTATAAATACCTGCAGCATGTAGAGAAGAACAGGGAAATATGCATGGAAAGCGCATCTCTGGATTTTCTGGAAGCACGTTATGCCTCTCTTGATGAAGCGGAACAGCTTGATCATCATAATATTTTTAATATTATGGCGCAGCATATACAGGGTCTTGACTGTGATTCCAGGAAAATACTCGAATTGTTTTATTACCAGAAAAAAAAAACACATGAGATTGGGCAGATACTTGGCCTGAGCGCAGCTGCAGTGCGTAAACGTATGGAAAGAATTCGTTTATCGATTTTCAGATCCATGGAATGTCCTGCTAAAACCGGATAGGGAGATTAATATGTCCGATAAAAAAGATGCTTTAAATAATCAGCAATACGGGCAAACATTCATTGATGGCCTGCTGCATGAGCATTATGAACAATTATCCGGAAAAAATCACGAGCAGTCTATTCAGCAGATCATGCGGCAAATCCGCACAATTCAAAAACCCGTTTCTGTCAGCTTTTTTTTCACAGACAAAATTACCGGCTGGATAGATCTGCTTCGCCGTCGCGCATTTATTTTTGCCTGTACAGCTGCCGCCCTGGTGTGTATGATATATCTGGGTAAAAATATCAGCCGGCCGGAACTTATTTATCCGCGCGAGGGAAATTTACTGATTATCCGTCCGGGAATAAAAATACACAAAGACAAAAGAGAAATTCCGGCGCTTGGACGCATACCGGTATACGCAAATGATGAAATGTATACAGACTCCGGGGGGGCTTTTGCCGTACTGTATGATGACGGCACAGAAATAGGAGCCGGTCATCTGACCCGGCTTTCTGTAAAAAAAAATAAAGAATTTTACCGTAACCGGCAGAAATACGCGGATAAAAAAGATTTGCTGCTGCATGAAGGGATAATTATTATTGATTTAGTTCATCAAAAAAAAGATAAACCCCTGACTATTACCGCATCCGGGATAATAATCAATAGTAGTAAAGGATTATTTACTATAATAAACAGACCGGGTTTTTTATACATTGATGTTCAGGATGGAAATATTACCGTACAAAATGAAGATTTAATTCAGAACATCAGCGCAGGAAATTCCGTTCTTTTTGAAGATCAAAAAATGTACCGGGAAAAAGATATACAGATCTGCAATTCCTGGGCGATAATTGACCGCATGTTAAAAAACTTTTCAGCAGTAGCGCATGAAGGACTGGCAAAAAAAAGTAATCGTTCTTTCGGCGATATATGTCTGCGTTATCCTTTACGTCTTGAAAATGCCTGGAACTAAAAAACAGGCTGACATGAATAAAAATTTTTTTTATTTGGTTTAATCATGAAAACAGGTATTAATATTCTAAAAAAAATTGTCACACTTTATGAAAAAACCAGAATATATATGAAAGGTGATGATGAAAATATTTTATTAACGATAAAATATAA
>DNNS01000609.1 GCA_003497555.1 Spirochaetia bacterium | reverse complement strand
CTCATCTGTCCGCTAAAATTTAATACACAGGGACGGGTTTTATTGTTTTATATACCCAAGAAATAAATTTGCACCCAAGGCAGACTTGCATTTTTTTTTCGCTATGCTATAATTAGATTGTATTTTACAGGAACAGGAGGAAATGTGGAAATCAAGACCAGAGAACGTGAAGGAATAATAATTTTTGACATCACCGGAGAAATAGATCTTTATAACGCACCGGAGATAAAAGATTCCATTAAAAAACAAATAGATCAGGGGCATAAAAAAATAATTATCAATCTTGAAAATGTCAGCTATATCGACAGCTCAGGAATCGGAGCCCTGATTTCAAGCCTGTCCAATCTTAAAAAAATCGGCGGGGGGCTGAAAATAATCAATGTCTACGATTCCGTTAAAAAAGTATTTGAATTAACCAAACTCACTTCATTTTTCCAGATTTTTAACAATGAAGATGAAGCTGTAGCTGATTTCATCAACTGATTATACGGGCGCATATTGATCAGTCCATGCGCCGGCAACATTCTGTCAGCCATGAACCAAACAGCATTTCACCGGTATACTGCATTTTTTATAATATTATTCAGCAGCCAGGCAGACAGTAACACGATTTCAGCTGTCCTGAATAAAAAAAATACAACGATTAACAGACCGGTCACGCTAAAAATAACCGTCAATCTGACAAACAATCCTGACAACATAACAACAGAAATCATCACCGACAACAGCAAATTTACCAGCAGCAGAACAGCAGAAAAATCCGTCCAGTTTATAAGTAACAGTCAAATATTTTTTCAGCGGATTATTGAATATTCCATTACACCGCTCCTGGTGGGGGATATTACAATTCCGCCTGTCCGGGTTTTTATCAATAATCAAAAAAATGAAAATGATTTTTTCTCCGATCAATTCATAATTTCAGTCCGCCAAGAAAAAAACCATCTTTTTTTTTATATTATTTTCTTTTTATTTCTTGTTCCGGCGCTGTATTTTCTGTATAAATTTTTATCCATGCAGGCAGACTGCCGCCGTCTTGCCGGAAAATCAGTTATGGCAAGAGAAATAATTTCCCGGCTGCAGATCACAATTAAAAACGAAAATACCATGAAATTCAAAGCCGATAAAAAACAATATTTTTCTTTTTTATACCAGCTGCTTTGTACTGCCCTGCATGATCTTGAAAAAACAGGAATTGATATGCAGAATTTTAAAAATATGCAGCAATCCATGGCGTTGTATTATGATCAAATGCGTTTTTCGGGAAATTTTACGTCAGAAACAGCTGCCGTTTGTGCTGCACAAATCGAGACTTTTTTGTTAAAAGAGTCGTTTTGGGAGCGGGACACCCGAAACGATGTAAATATGGTTCGCACAGAGGACGCAGAGGTCAACCACGATGCTGCTCAGGCCCTCTCTGCGTGCAAAGCGAACTCTGAGAGAAACCCTTTAAATTAAATTTTCAAGCAGGAGGCATTAATGATAAGCGAACAATCAGTAAAAGAAGCCGGAAAAATCATCCGCAGTATTATTGACGAAGCCGGACAGGTACTGGTAGGCCAAAAAAGCATGATAGAAAAAATTTTAATCGGTTTTTTTACAGGCGGACATATTCTGCTGGAAGGAGTCCCCGGTCTGGCAAAGACGCTGGCGGTTAAAACCATGGCAGGAATAATGGGACTGGAATTTTCCCGTATTCAATTTACTCCTGATCTGCTGCCGGCTGACATTCTTGGTACCCAGATCTATAATCAGAAAACCGGCTCCTTTTCCACGCGCAAGGGTCCGTTATTCAGCAGTATTATCCTGGCTGATGAAATCAACCGGGCTCCTTCCAAAGTACAATCTGCGCTGCTAGAGGCCATGCAGGAAAAACAAATTACCATCGGCGAAGAAACTTTTTCTCTGACCGAACCATATATTGTGCTTGCTACCCAGAACCCGATTGAGCAGGAAGGGACCTATCCGCTTCCCGAAGCCCAAATCGACCGATTTATGCTGAAAATACTGGTAAATTATCCTGTAAAAAAGGAAGAAAAAGAGATTATCAGACGCATGAGTGTGGAATTTAATTATCATCCCAAAAGTATTTGCGACGGTAAAACTATTATGAAACTGCGTAAACTGGCAGAAGAAATTTACATCGATGAAAAACTGATAGATTATATTATCGATATAATATTTGCCACCCGGCAGCCGGAAAAATACGGTCTTGATAAATCACTGATTGCTTTTGGCGCATCCCCCCGCGCTTCCATCTATCTTGCCATGGCATCCAAGGCGCATGCCCTGTTACAGGGTGAAAATTATGTTAAAACCGAGGATATTAAATCCATCGCCTATGATGTTCTGCGCCACCGGGTCATTGTCAGCTACGAGGCTGAGGCCGAAGGCATAAAGTCGGAAGATTTAATAAAAAAAATATTTGATACCATAGAGACACCCTGAACAGTCATGGAAACACGCGAAATATTAAAAAAGGTCAAACGCATCGAGATCCGGACCTCGCGGATTGTCAACAGTGTTTTTTCCGGAGAATACCATTCTTCCTACAAGGGCCGGGGAATGGAATTTGATGAGGTGCGTCAGTACAGCGCCGGTGACGATTACCGCAGTATTGACTGGAACGTCACAGCGCGTATGAACAGCCCCTATATAAAACGCTACCGTGAAGAACGCGAGTTGACCTGCATTATTCTGTATGATGCCTCGTCATCCAACGAATTCGGAACCGTCTCTGCTTTGAAAGGCGAGGTAGCAGCAGAGGTTGCCGCCTTAATAAGTTTTTCAGCTATTAAAAACAACGATAAAATCGGTTTGATAATTTTTACCGATCAGGTTGAAAAATACATACCTCCGAAAAAAGGCCGCGATCATGTACTGCGGGTCATACGGGAACTGCTTTTTTTCCGTACCGTAAACCGCAGCACCGATATCAGAAGTGCAGTTGATTTTTTAAACAGAATTGTACGCCGCCGCGGCAATGTCTTTCTCATTTCCGACATGATTTCCCCGGATTTTCAGGGACCGCTTAAAATTGCTGCTGAAAAACATGATTTTACTGCTATAAAAATCACCGATCCGCGCGAGATTAACCTGCCGGATGTAGGTCTGATTGAATTCGAAGATGCTGAAACCGGGGAACATATAATTATTGACACACACGATGAAGCTTTCAGAAAAAACTTCAGACGCAGCGGAATGCTTGAAGATATAGAGCTTGAAAAATTTTTCCGCAGGCTGTCAGTGAGTTTTATTAATCTGCAGTCCGATCGCAATTATTTTGACGATCTGGTCCTGTTTTTCCGTAAAAAACTGAAAAGCCGGCTTAAAAAACCGGTAAGAGTCCCGGCATGATTGAAAAAATCTTCAGACAAAAAACTACGCTGCTTATAGCTTCATCTGTTCTGCTGAATGTCATTTTAATTACGGTTTTTTTTTCCAACGGGCATACGGTATCAGAGGATGAGATGCGGGAGTTTACAACCATTCTGCGCAGCAAGGGCCTTTACCGCGAAGCTGCAGCTGAATACAGCAAATATCTGATGAATGCCCGTCTTTCACGAGGTCAGAGAGCCAACCTGCATTTTATTTTAGCCGGTGTTTATAAAAATGAACTCTTTGATTACGAAAAAGCCATGTCATCTTATTTAAAGGTAACCCAGCTGGTAAAAAAAGGAGAATTATGCGAAGAATCCCGCAAGCAGATTATTGAATGTCTTGACCGATTGGGAAGAAACACCGAAGCCATCAGCGAGTTAAATGAAATCGCCAGTATTTCATCGGTTCATTCCGGAATTTTTGCCGGCAAGCCGGTAGCGAAAATCGGAGAAAAAATAATTACTGAGCAGGAGATCGACCGTAGTCTTGATGAGCTTTCGCAAACCGAGCGCGCAAGTGCACTCTCCGGCGGGCGCGCCGCTTATATAGAGCAGTATGTTTTTGACGAACTTTTATTCCGTCATGCCCAGCGGCTGGAAATAGGAAGAGATCAGGATTTTCTGCGCAAGTTTGAAAAAGACCGCAAGCGCCGGATGCGGGAAGAACTGTTTCTCAAGGTTTTTTATGATAAATACAATGTTGACAGCGAGGATCTCAAGCGCTATTATTCATCCCATCGTCAGCATTTTACGGCAGGCGGAGTTATTCTTTCCATGGAGGAAGCGCTGGAGCAGGTAAAAATCGGTGCGGTGCGGGAAAAAATTCTCCTTAAACGCGAAGAAATTCTCAAGGAATTTCTGCAGGATTTTGATATAAAAATGTATTTTGAGGCAAAATAAAAATTATGAAAAATGAATTTATTGATTTTTTACTTGCATCCGGCAGTTTGTTAACAGGTGATTTTATTACCAAAAGCGGTCGGCACAGCCCCTATTTTATTAATACCGGCATGTTTTATTCAGGTGCCAATATTTCATTATTAGCGGATTTTTATGCTCAGAAAATAAATGAAGTCCAGGGGGTAACTGCGGTATTCGGACCTGCCTATAAGGGAGTTCCTCTCTGCGTTTCTGCTGTTATGGCGCTGTACCGCAATTATCAGAAAAATATTTCCTGGGTATTTAACCGCAAAGAGACCAAGGATCACGGCGAGGGCGGAGGATTAATCGGTAAAAAACTTGATGCAACTGACCGTGTCATAATAGTTGATGATGTTATTACCAGCGGTCTTTCCATAGGAGAATCGCTTGCCACGCTAAAAGCCTGCGGAGCGCCGCAAATATGCGGTATTGTTATTGCGGTTGATCGCCGGGAAAGATCATCCGACGGCGGAAACCCGCTTGCTGTAATCGAAGATAAATATAAAATACCGGTACTGCCCATTGTTAATATCAATGAAATTATATCTCATCTGGAGAAAAAAAATATGCTGGATGAAAAGCTGCGCGAAAGCATCAGGATATATAGGGAAACATACGGCATCTGACATTAAAAAATATCGCCCTCGGATAAATCCGTATAGCTGTTATTTTTTTTATACTGCACCTGGGCGTTAACCTCGCGGTATATCAGATCCGCTATGGTTTCAATAACAAAATAGAGTTTGGATATTTCTTTACCGCGGGTCATTATTCCCAGCAGAAAGGGCTTGCCGGGATAATAAACAATTGCCACATGATGCAGTTCTTTGCTGTTTTGATCGGAGCTGCGAATTCCGTATTTATGGCTTATGGTAATATCCGGCGGCATGGCCCTGCGAATACCGCGGTTAAAATCGGCTTTGGTCAAAAGACGCAGGGCTTTGTGGGAATTGGTTATATTCAGATATGAAGCATTGTACAGGATACGGAAAAAAACACTATAACGTTTGAGCGAGATTCTGAAAATATCGTCTTCATTGTTTATGCCAAGATCCCGGTAGACCTGATTTAAAAATTTTTTTTCAATATTCCGGTGCAGAATATCCGCTGCCGTGTTATCGGAAAAAAGAATCATGGCCTTGATCAGATCCCATACGCTGTAAGACCCATCAGGGTCAAGATGAGCGGAATAATTATTATCGGTTTTGGAGGCAAGGATGATTTCGCGGTCCGCATCTGAAAATACAATAATGTCATCAAGCACACCTGGTTTTATTTCATCAAATTTGAGCCAGGCTATCATGATTGGCACTTTAAGCAGGCTCATGGGGTAAAAAAAATCGTTTTCATTAATACCGAACCACCAGCCGTTGTCTAGATCCCGGAAATATACCGAGATACTGCCGGCCAGGCCGTCTTTAATCAGCAGGTCATTTAATCTGCGGATTTTATCCCCGAAAGGCATATACTCGAAAGTAAGGGTGTTCAGTCTTTTTCTGGTTTCGGCCAGAGGATTAATAAGGTACGTTTGCGAATTTTTTATAAAAAAATAATCGGAAATTTTTACGGAAAGAAAAAATCCGGCAATGCCAAGAAACAGGCCGGCCGCAGGAAAAAATAACCGAGTGTTTTTTTTTAACAAAGATGGAAAAAATCCTGACATGGAAAGTTAGTATTATACAGCCGAAAATAGTTCATTTTTATTTCGGTGCCGACATGTGAGTATTATACCATAATTGGTGAAAATTCCGGTAACGATTTTTTTTTCTATGCACACTTCGGTTTAATCCGCATAAAATGCTTGACAACATGGGGCATAC
>DNNS01000090.1 GCA_003497555.1 Spirochaetia bacterium | reverse complement strand
GGGTGTCCCTCCGGATATGACGACTTTTCGCCGGAGGCAAAGGCCCGGCTGCAGGCAGCGCATAGAGATTGATAATTTTCAGAAATGTCAGACGAATAATTACCGGCATTTATGGCGCCAATCATGTGTAAAAATAAATTTTCTTCTGCAGGCGATATTTCCCACAGGTTATTTTCCGGCGCCAGATAGACAAACGAATCGTCATGTGCTTCAAGTACGCCGTCTGTGTTCATATGCCCGGACAAAGGTATATTGGTTGCTGCCCCTTCGGTAAAATAAGTATGTAACCCATACAGCGGTTTCAGGGAAGCCGGCAGGTTTTTATTAACGCTTAATTCCGCAATTATATTACCCTCCAGCTCAGCCAGGGCAAAAAATCCTTCCTTACCAGTCTGCTCAATATATAGATTAACCAGTCTGCTGCCTGATATATAAATGCAAATATCAAGTAAATCCGGAAGCTCTGCAGTCAGGTATTTTTTTTTATTACATATTTTCTGCATGGGAGTGTGCCAGAAAACACGCAGAGAAGTCAAATCGCCGAAATAATTGTTGTTTTTATATTCACGGATTTTTTTTACCGGACCCCAATTTCTAAGCAGACAGGCTTCTATAAATTTGTTTTTATTTTTTTCGGACTTTTCCTGTTTCAATACGGACTCCGACAGGCGCGAATCAATAAGAATTCTTTCTGCGCTGTCAAAATATGTTTCCGGGATATTTATTGAACTAAGCGGATGCAAAGAAATATCCAGCAGATCAACCGGCTTCGGGTTTCTCCCCGAAAGTAAAATCGTTTCGATATTATAAAAACCATAAACTCTTTTTTTAAAAGCAAGCCTGGGGTCATTAGATAAAAGTCCGGCATTTTTAATGGTATTATGAAATTTCATTTTACATACTCTCCTGAAACAGCACACATCACTTTACAGGCTTTTTATTCTCGGATTATATTTTTCGTGCAGTTTTTGATTGTATTCATCCCCGCCCGGCACATTGGCGCTTTTCCAGACCGGAGCTTCAATGCCCCATTCGATCAGTTTTTTTATACATTCGATTTCCAGACGATGAGCAATGTAAAAATCAACAATATTGGAAACAGGCGCAATAGGAACATCAAGTTCACTGAATTTTATCACGGCATCTCCCAGGGGATTGTAATCATCAATACAAATATCCGCCAGCTCGAAAAGATTTTTTTTACTGGAGTGCCGCAGAAAATGATCCATGGGCAGACCGTTTTGCCAATAACCGGAAGAAACCGCTATGATAACGGCGCCGGCTTTTTTTGCTTCCAGCACAGCGTCAATGGTAGCGGCATTTACGCCGATATTGTGAAATATCAGAAAAACATCGCCGGGTTTAAGCCGATAGTATTTAACCAGGCCGGTTGCATAATTTTCCGTGCGTTCCAGGGCAAGATACTTGTATGCATTGTTGAAAGTAGAAATTCCAATATCCATGATTGGATTAATGCAAGCCAGACCTCCGGCGCGGAAAAACATTTCCGCCATTACCAGCGTAGTATGCCCGCCGCCTCCGTAAAGATTAATAAGCCGGTCTTCTTTAACAGCGCGCGCCATTTCCTCGGCTGCTTTCAGTATATTATCTATCTGTTTCGATTCAACTTCATATATATTTTTTTCAATTGCTTCATAATATCGGGAATCGGTTTTCGGCAGTTTTGAAAGATTCATAAAGTATCTCCTGTAAAATACAATTAAAATGGTTTCACGCTATGATATCAGGACTTTTTACCCAATACCCTGTTATAATTTTCTCCTAATCTGTCCCAGAGAGCAAGTGCATCCGGAGCAGCCAGAGCAGTACCATAACCGCCCCGGTATGTCCAGGCAGCCAGCCGATCAACACCCAGCGAACTGTAAAGATTAATAACTTCATCCATTTGTCTGAAATCTTCGGGCTGTTTGTAATAATTCATAATCCAGCGCTCTGAAATTTTTCCGTATTTTTTGGCAGCCGCAACCGTACGGCCGGTAATTTCCCGGAAAAAACGCAGGGGAAGTTCCCAGGATATGATAGTTGTTGAAAATACATCAAAATACGGCGAGGCAGCCACCATTTCNNCCATTTCCCAATTATCATAACCGCGCTGCTCGGTAACGTAGTAGGTATTCATAGTGGCATGTACACAGCAGGTAATTTCGTATTTTGAATTTATCTGTTTGATCAGGCGCGATGTATCTTCAAGAATAAAAAGCGCCTCGCGCCAGCGGAATTGTTTTACATCATCGTTCATGACCCTCGGCATTTCATATCCGTAATAGGCTTCAAATATTTTCATGCACTCCGGACAGCGACAGGCCCAGTCGTCTCCTGCGCCGCCGGTAATGGAAGCATACGATTTGGGAAGAGCATAATGCGGTTCGTCCCAGAAAAATCCGTCGGCACCGGTTTCACGAGCGAGTTTCAGGCAAAAGCTTCTGAAATAATCGCGAAAAGCATTAGTGTTAAAACAGGCATGCGGCAGTTGTTCTCCGGTAACAGCAGATACCTGGCGGTGATGCGTATTGTTCTGCAGAAAAAGACTCACCTGTTCTCCGCCGAAATATTTACCGATTCCCCAGGGGTCAAGCAAAACCCGCAGACCCATTTTTTTTGCTTCGTCAATTATGCGCCCGATAGACGGAAACCAGAAATCCAGGTCGAATTCCGTTATTGCCAGAATAACCGTTGTGCAGCCGTGCGCAAGCATTTCGTTAAAATCTTTTGCAGCATGTTCAGCGTAGCTGATGCCGTAATAACTTACCGCTGTTTGTTTTATTGACATTATTGCCTCGTATACATTATTTTACCAGATTTTTGTATTTATTTTACTGTCGGTTTTAATTTTTGAGGTTTTTTCTTCTTTGCCGGCAGATGCTTCGTCCGAAGGGAGTTTTATTTCAAAATTTGCCGAGTAGATTCCGGTATTGTATATTTTTATTTCATCAAGACTGCCGGTATAATTATAACCGTCGTTTCTTTTGGCGATAAAAATATTTTTTGACAACGGTGCAACAGCTATGCCTTTAAAAGAAAGGGCCGGTTTTTCTTCATATTCGGCTTCGGTACCGTTAAAAAAAATCCGTATATTTTCATCTTTCTCCGGATTATAGGACAGCGCCACATGTGTCCATTTGTCGAATTCACCGGTATTTTTTGCAATGGTAGAAACCGGCTTTTCCGAAACAAGTTTATGCCCGATACGTATTTTGTTTCCGATTGCCTGGATAAAAATATCAAAATCAAACGATAATATAAATCCGGGTTTTGAGGGAGGTCTTTTTAGAAAAAATTCCATGGTAAAACCCTTGCTGAAATCGAAAATTGCATTTTTAATTTCTACAGCGTTTATACCGTCAAATTCCGCAGCTGAACCGCAGGCGCCGTTTTTTTGCTGCTTAAAAGCATTTTGATCAGGCAGCATTACTGCAGCCGCCTTAAGGCTGCTGCCGGTTAAAGAATTATTTTCAAAGGCTAAATGAAGCAGAGGCTGTTCCGCAGCGCCCAGGGCAGCTATGCCTATAATTAAAAAAATTTTAAGGTAATTCATAATTCCTCCTATTGTATCGATACAGTTATTATAATCGATTTATTGTGTTTTGTCAACTTTTGGGTGGAAATTTATTTCTTGGGTAAATAAAACAACAATAAATT
>DNNS01000502.1 GCA_003497555.1 Spirochaetia bacterium | reverse complement strand
GGAGCCGTCAAGGATTATAGTGCCTTTTTGTAATTGCCTGAAAAAAGCGTTCATGTTTATACCTCTTTACAGAATATCGGGGCCAGGGCGGTTGCGGATTTTTCCGGCTGCAGAATGTAGGCAGGAGTCAGTTTTATTCCATAATTTGGAAGATTAAGCACATGGGAAAAAAAAGTCTGATGATTCAGCGTAAAGTCGCGGTAACCGCAGGAAATTCTTTTCCCCAGGCGGCAGACACTGCGGATGAGTTCTTTTTGCACCAATTCGCCGATAAGAAGGAATCCGTGATCAACCGCTTCGGAAAGCACTGCGTCATAAATTACGGCTTTGCCCATATCATCTTTTTTATATTTTTCGAGTTGCAAGATATTTTCGGAACATGCACTGCTGGCCATTACCAGGGCAGAACCGGCTCCGGAAAAAACTTCACTGACCAGGGTACTCTCTATTTTATAATCTTTAATGCTGACAGTATTATGCTCAATTGACACCGGCAAAATAATATACATAATCTGCAGTGTTATGTTTTTAAGCATGAATAATGCAGTTTGTTCCATCTGCATTGAAGCTCCGGAATTACGGGTTTTTTCAGATACGGACCCCAGTCTGGCCAATATACGTTTAACGGGAACAGTGAAAGGAATTACGGTTTTTACCTGCAGGGTTTCCACGGAAAATACCTTTTGATTATAAGGTCATTCGCTGTTTATTTCAAACGTTTCGCTTATGCTTTGTATAAGCAATAGATTTTTGCAGCAGTGAAAAGAGCGTTTATGATTACTCAAGAGCNNCGCGAATAAATTCAATTAAGGATGTGAAATATTTTTTTACCTTGGCAAATTAGCTTTTTTGCCTGGCAGAGTTGAAATTTGAACCCACTCAAAACTCCGAAGCTCCAATTTTTTTTCATGCTAATGTCAAGGAGTCAATTTTTAACCGCTGCAAGTGTTTTTATAGACATAATTTTGAAAGTTAAATAACAGTGTTTCTCCAAAAAATTGACTAAATGCCAAAATTAAATTAAAATCCTTATAAATAATGCTGGTCTATAAAAAACTTCTGACTTTTAAGCTTACAGATATGCGAATGCAGGAAAAACAGGATGTTTCTTCATCCGATATTGCGGGATTACTTGCAGAAAAATTACAAAGTTAAAACCCGGCATTACGCATACGCTTATGCAAAAACCTGAACACAAATGGTTCACTGGTAAAATGAGCAAGGAAGAACGCGAAAAAAACCTGGAATACTATAAACGCAGATACGGAAAGGAATAAGCGAAAATGCAATTCAGTAAAAGATTAATGGGGTTTTTAAGATCCGCCCGGCTGGGTATGGTTCTTATTGTCCTGCTGATAATTTTATCGATTCTCGCGGCTTTAATTCCGCAGGGAATGGAAGATACTTTTTATATGAATAATTTTCCGCGCCTAATTGTAAAAAGCATTCTGCTTCTGCATTTTCACCGATTTTTTTACTCTGGGCTGTTTATGATAATTGCAGGCCTTATTTTTTTTAATCTCGCCTTATGCACATATCAACGTTTTAAAAACAGACGATTTAAAAGCTATAACATCTGGCCGGATATAATTCATCTGGGTATTCTCGTAATACTGGCAGCGGGGTTTGTCAGTATACTTACCAGGAAAGAATCATTTTATTGGCTTAATGCCGGGGAAAAAATTCATCTGTCTAATAACGAATATATTCTGATTGAAAAACTTGAGTTTGAAAAATATCCCGACGGGCGGGCAAAAGACTACATTACCCATATCTCTTACTTTGCAAAAAATGCTGAAAAAAAAACCATTATGATCAGAGTAAACAAGCCGGCTCTAGCAGGAAAAATTAAAATATATCAGCAGGCATGGGAGGAAAAACAAGGTGTTTTTCTTGAAAACCAAAACGGCGAAGTATCTCAATTGACGACCGGCGGAGTGCTTGGCAGCGCCAGCGGAGAGCATATCATGCTGCGCGAGATTTATTTTCCCGAAGGCATTACTATTCCTGATGAAAAAATATCCGCCTTGTTTTTTCTTATGCGGGATAAGCGGAAAATTGCAGAGATTACAATCAAAACAGGAGAAAAAATTGCCGGATTTACCATGCGGCAGACCGTGCGGACAAATCAAACTGGTCTGAATTTTATAACCGACCCGGGGGAAATTTTTGTTCTTGCCGGCATAATAATTATATTGTCCGGTTTGTGTTGCACATATGCATCTAAAACCATAAAAATATTAAAAAAACAAGGAGATAATTCATGATACCTGCATTCGCTTTCGCCTTATTCTGCGCAGCCACAATTCTGGGGGTCGTCGGCTTGTTTCGCCGAAAGCCTTTGCTGCTGCAGATTATACTTCTCGCAGTGATTTTTTTATTGGCAATGGGGGAACTTGTAAGACGAAGTATCATTTTAAAAATTCCGGCAATGACCAACACTTTTGAGGCCATCCTGTTTTTCAGCGCAATGATTAATCTGGTTATTATTCTGTATTATATATTTTCCCGGCGTGATGCTTTTCTGATATTTATCACATCCTTTATTTCTTATGTAATTTTTACGCTTGCTTTTTCTCCTTTGATTTCGGATGCACTAAAACCGCCTATTCCTGCACTGCGGTCCGGGTGGCTTTTCCTGCATGTATCGCTGACTTTTGTCGGCGAAGCTTTTTTCGCCTTTGCTTTCGGCGCTTCAGTTTATTATCTTGTACTGAAAGATGAAGAAAAAAAGAAACGAATTGACAAAATTATATATCACTGCATCATAGCCGGATATCCCCTTTTTACAGCCGGCGGATTGTTATTCGGAGCGATTTGGGCGCATTCTGCATGGGGAAGACTCTGGGGGTGGGATCCAAAGGAAATTTTTTCTCTGGTAACGTTTCTCGTATATACCATTTATCTGCATCTCAAAGCTATGTCAAAAACCGCAAATGTTTATACAGTATATGTTTCGATCCTGGGATTTCTACTCGCGATCTTTACATTTTTTGGAGTAAATTTTCTGCTGCCGGGACTACACAGCTACAGATAGGTAATCCTTGGACGGGAAAAAAACAAAGTAGTTTTCGGACAGTCATTAATTTAGTTTTTTGGCGCGATATTCCTGAGGCGAACATTTCCAGATTTTTCGGAAAAGCCTGGAAAAATAATGATAATTATTGAATCCGGATTCCCGGGCAATTTCATGCAGCCTGGAGGAAGTCAGGATTAAAAGATTGCGTGCATTCTCCATTTTTTTTCTATTGATATATGTTTTGGGACTCATACCGGTTTGTCTGCCGAAAATTCTGATAAAATAACTTTCTTCCAG
>DNNS01000108.1 GCA_003497555.1 Spirochaetia bacterium | reverse complement strand
TTTATAAGGCAAAAGTACTTGATCGTAATACAGCAGCAGCCGTTATTTATGGCCTGAAAAAACTGCTTTCATCTGAACAAACAGGAAGAGGAGGGGAAGCGTCTTTGATTCCAGTTCTTGATAATAACGAAGACCTGGGCAGCCTTATAAATCTCGGGCGAACCATGCAGGAACCCATGAGCCGCTTGCAGATGCGCGATCAAATGATCGACTTTTTTGATTTCTATATTGAGTTTTTATCCGGCATTGCTGATTTCATCGAAGCCAATATAGATACCATTATGCCCGGGCATACGCATTTTTCGCAGGCAAATCCCATAACGCTTGCCAATTATTATCTTTCTATTTATGATAACATGTACCGCGGACTTGAACAGCTTGAATTGTCATACCGGCTGATTAATAAAAACAGCGGGGGCTGCGGAGCAACATCCGGAACAGTCTGGCCGGTTGATAGAAATCTTCTTACCTGCTTACTGGGTTTTGATGAACTTCTGGAAGTGACCTATGACTGCGAGGCAAGTCAGGATCATACTTTACATCTTGTATGCTCATTGGCAAATATTGTTAATACTCTCAGCAAGGCAACTATGGATGTTGAAATATGGGGACTCGAAGAAATCGATATGATGCGTATTGACAGGGTATGGGGCGGTGTCAGCTCAATGATGCCTCAGAAATGTCATAACGGAGGATTTCCCGAAGATTTACGCAATGCTATCTGCGATGTACTTGGAATTATGAATACCTGTATGTTCCGGACAAAAGCAGAACCGCACGGTGATGTTATGTCCATGTTCTGCATGCCGAACATCGGTATTCAGGCGCTGGCAGACACTAAAGCTATCATCCGGACTTTTGCAGTAATGCTGCGAAACTTACAGCCGCAAAAAGAAAAAATGCTTGAGCATGTTCGCTTGGGTTATTCCTGCATGACCGAGGTAGTTGTACATTTGGTTCGGGAGCTGGGGTATGGCGGCAGGAGAGCGCATCGTATCTGCGCCCACCTGGTGCGTCTGGCGCGAGATCGTAATATTAAAGCGCCTGATTTGACCGGAGAAATGCTTGATGAGGCAGCACGTTTATGCGAAGAAGAGCCTCCGCGTATTGATACAGCAGCCCTGCAAAAATGTCTAGATCCCGTTGAATTTATTAAAAATCATAATAATCTTGGAGGTCCTGCGCCTTCGGAAACAAAACGCATGCTGAAACAAAGAAAAGAAATGATTCGTATTGCTGAAGAGAAACAACAGGAACGACGGAAGAGAATAAAACAAGGAGACGAACTCCTGGAGAAAGAAATTTCTGCAATTTGCGGGAAATAAAACAAAAAGGTATACAACTATGTCCATAGCAAAAATATTATCAGATCTAACAATACATACACAAAATGAAGATATTCCGGCAAGCAGTTATAAAGCTGCAAAAAAAATGATGCTTGATACTTTCGGGTGTGCTTTTATTGGGATGAAAGCACCCGGGATTGAACCGCTCCTTTCGCTGGAGCGTGAGCTGGCTGCTGCAGGGTCAGGTACTGTATTTTTTTATGGTGATAAACTTGCACTGCCTTCGGCTGCCTACTGTAATGCTGCCATGATTCACGCCCTTGATTTCGATAACAATTATCCGGGTGCGGACATCCATATTCTTTCCATTGTATTACCGGCAGCATTCGCGTACGCTGAAGAAACCAGCAGAAATGGCCAGGATGTACTGGGTGCCATTATCCTTGGTGTTGAAATAGCCAGCAGAATAGCAAAGCAATACTGCCGTTTAAAAAAGCAGCATCAGTATTTTTTAACCACATCACTTGTCGGCGGCTGGGGCGGAGTTGCTGCTGCAGCCCGTATGTTAAACTTGACAGTGCCGGAAACAGTAAATGCCTTTGGTATTTACTATGCACAAACGTGCGGTAATCGTGAAGCGCTTCTTGAAAAAAAACTAACCAAGCGGATTCAACCGGCTATTGCTGCACGGGCTGCATTATATTCCGTACTACTCGCGCGAAAAGGTTTCACCGGACCGGAATATACTTTTGAAGGCCAGGCAGGATTTTTTCGTCTCTATACCCAGGATGAACCGCCAAACGAAAATGTATTCAGTGGATTGGGTAATCCCTGGGGGATTGAGGAACTTACTGTTAAAAAATTTCCTACCTGCGGCATTCATCATGCCAATATTCTCTCTGCAGTATATCTTAAAAAAAAATATGGATTTGCATTTGCCGATATTGCAAAAGTTGAATTTTTTCTGAAAGAAGGAGGAAAAACACTGGTAAGTCTGCCGTTTTCTATCAGTGAGACACCGCAAATAGATGCCCAATTTTCTGCACCGTACGCTATTGCCCTTGCGCTGAACAAAGGAGCAGTAGAAATCAATGATTTTTCTGAGGATGCCATTTTGAAAGATCAAAATACAATCGATCTCGCGGCACGAACGCATGAAATAGTACATTTCGAGGATATGAAATTAAAACATTACCAGGAAAATGAATCAGGATATCGATATACCAAAGTATTTTTAAAAAATGGAGAGATTTTGGAACATAAACATGCCGGCCATGATGTATACTGGAAGACAACAGAGGAGGTAGAACAAAAATTCAAAAAATGCATGACAGTTCATAATGATTATTATGATAACATAACAATAGAAAAAATTATCGATAAAATGAATAATTTTGAAACAATTGACAATATTAATGATTTTATACATGAGTTTTGCAAATCGGGCGCGATGATTACTGAATAATAAATATGAAAAAAATGATTAAAAAGAACTATTATACAATAAAATAGCACTATTTTCTATTTTTTTTATGTTTATTCGGTATTATAATTTAATGAAAGATTAAAAACTTAAATTAATAAAAATCAATTATTTTAAAACATTTCATCAGTTGATATAAAAAAAACACTTGTAGTATTAATCAAAACTCCCAGTTGTTTTTTTAAGAGAGAAGGGTAAGAATATGAGTGTAAAGAAAAAAAACCATAATCAACTTAACAAGTTATCGATTTATGTATGTATCTGTTGTTGTATGTTTTTAACATTGCCGGTATTTTCCGCCTGGTATTCAAACTGGGCATTCAGGGAAATGATAACGTTTAATAATGCCCCTGTTAACGATCTAACCAATTTTCCGGTTCTGCTATATATTTCCAATCATCAATATTTAAAATATCTTACTGCCACAAACGGCGCGGATATATTATTTACAACAGCAGACGGCAGTACAAAACTTGATCATGAGATTGAAAATTTCAATCAGGCAAACGGTCAAATCTGGATATGGATACGTCTGCCGGTTCACGATTCAGCGGATGCAGACTCAAATAAAGTATATATGTACTATGATATTTCTCAGACCGGAAATCAGGAGAATGCGGCGAATGTCTGGACAAACGGTTATATTGCAGTCTGGCATTTTAACGAAACATCCGGCAATATAAACGACGTAACCGGCAATAGTATTCTTGGTACAAATACAGGCAGCATTCAAATGGGCGAAAAGGGCGCAAGCGGCTTATGCGCCAGATTTGACGGCAGTGACGATTATTATCATTGCGGAAACAGCAGTGTTTTTGATATAACAGGCGATATAACTATTGAAGCCTGGATAAAAACAAATATTACTCATTCATTTACAGCGGGTTTCAGAACAATTGTACAAAAAGACAAACACACCAGCCAGCCCTATGGCATGATATATGACAACAATAATAAAGACGGGATTTTTCTGTATAATAATGGCAGCAGTTCCAATCGTATTTCTGCTGATGCAGGATTTACAGCAGCCAATGACTGGATGTATCTGGCAACAACAGCAAGCAGCGGGAACGGAAGTTTTTATATTAACGGTTCTTTATCAAATACTAAAACCGGTATTACAATCCCGAATGACAGCGGTTCTGCGGTACGCATTGGCTGGGACGGAGATNNCTGGAATGCGGCTCACGCGGAATAAAAATCGGCGGCGCAATATCCGGGGAAATCTCGAATAATATTCCGGTGCTTGTTTCCGGAACAGTAAACTGTTCTACAAACACTGCACCAAGCGGCGACTGGGAAGTAATTGTACCTGCAGGCAGTTTTACAATACGCGCTTCATCAAATGGATATATATTTACCCCGCAGTCTTATTCGGTAACTCCTTCCGCAACCAATCTGGATTATAATTTTACCGCAAGC
>DNNS01000546.1 GCA_003497555.1 Spirochaetia bacterium | reverse complement strand
GTCCTTTACAAATAAATTTTCCAGGGAGTGTTTATGAAATTATTTTTTTCCGTATTGATTGTATTCATCAACTGCTACAGCGGTATTTTTATTGTAATCAGTAATAAGCCCTGTGCACAGATCGTGCTTCCGCAGGAACCCAGCGAAACGGAAAAATACGCTGCCGCAGAATTAGCTTTATATATAAAAAAAATATCAGGCTGTGCCCTGACTGTTGTTAATGAGCCGGCAATATCCGTAGCAGAAACAAAAATTTTTATCGGCAAAACCGAAGCCTGCAAAAAAATAAAAATCAATGCTTCTCCAAAAGTCGTTTCAGATGATCCCTATACGGTATTTGCCGGAAAGCAGGAAATAATTTTGGCCGGGAAAGGCGATCGCGGTACCTACTATGCTGTAAATCATCTGCTGGAAATAATCGGTGTACGCTGGGTAATGCCTGGCAGTCTGGGTGAAATAATTCCTACATTGAAAAATATTGAAATCAGCGAATGCAGTATACAGGAAACTCCGCTTTTTATTTTCCGCAAATGGGGGCCTCATGATACTCCAAAAGAATTACTGCCTGAAGTATATGAATGGCAGCTGCGTATGCGTATCAATTCGGGAATTGAATCGGATTTGGCAGAAAAAACCGGAAAGCAAAGCAAAGGCACATGGGGACATAATCATAAAGCCTTAATCGATACGGATTTATTTGCAGATCATCCTGAATATTTTTCCCTGGTCAAAGGCAAAAGGGGTGATCCGCGGGAAAACAAATACTGGAAATTATGTATGTCGAATCCTGCTGTCAGAAAAATAGTAACCGGAAATGCAGTAAAAATCCTTAACGATGATCCGGAAATTAATTTTTTAAGCCTGTGTCCGGAAGACGGCGGCAACTGGTGCGAATGCGAAAACTGCAGGTCTTTGAATAAGAACAGCCAGTCAGGTACGGTATTCGGTTTTGCTGCGGAAGTAATTAAAAATGTTCAACCGCTTTTTCCCCATGTTCTTTTTCCGGTTTATTCCTACAGTGATTATCAGTTTCCTCCTGAAGGGTTTAAAGCGCCCAAAGGCCTGTGTATTAATATCACAATCCGCGGCAACTATGCAGTTCCGATTACCCATGCAGACAATCAAAAAGTACGAAATCAATTTGAGGAATGGAAAAAACTTGATGTTCCCTTTACTGTTTACTGTTATACCTATTTGATGGCTTTTCAGCAGCTGCCTTGGGTTGTATTCCGTAACGATGCTGAAAATCTGAAATATTTTATTAAATCCGGCGCCATAGGATTTTATGGCCAGAGTGGGGGATGTAACTGGGGGCCTAACGGTCTGCACTATTACATGCTGGCTAAACTGATCTGGAATCCGTTCCAGGATATTGAAAAATTATTCAGCGATTACTGTACAGCGGCATACGGAAAGGCCGGACAAGATATAATGAATTACTACAATGTATATTGGGCAGGTATATCAAAAAAGGAAACTGTTATTTCTGCTCCCTCCGAAAATCAGATGTGGGCAATTTTTGAATCGGCTATTGACATTTATACACCGGAACTCATGAAAAAAGCAGGAGTATATCTGGAAGAAGCTTATAGAAATGCTGATTCTCCGGCTGTAATTGCGCGTCTTGATCTAATAAAAAGCAGTTATGAATATGCTAAAAAATTCCTGATTTTTGCGGAAAGCAACCGTAAAAGAAGGCTTAATCTGGAAGGTATAAGCGTTGAAGAAAATCTCAAAACCGCACAGGACGTGGTAAATTATATTTCCGGAATAAAAGAAAAAGGAAAATGGACTTTTGCCTATGAAAATAAAAATTACGGGGCAGGAAAATTCTGTGAAATGATTGCTGACAAGCTGAAAAAATAATTTTATGTCTGACCATAAAAACAGCAATACCTTCGCCGATCTGAATAACCGCTACTCAATATTACGCGACGGTTTTTGGTATAATAATGAAAAAACAAAGCCGTTTAACGAAACACCGCTGGGTAAAAAAAAAGATTATGATATGAAATGGATGGCGCACAGCTTCTGGAGTCTGATTCCCTTTAAAGATTATGCAGGCACACATCCGGAGTTTTTCGCACTGGTTAAGGGTGAGCGTCCTGATGCCAACCAGGGTTCAGGTTTTTATCATCGCAAGCAGCTGTGCACAACCAGCCCGGCGCTGATTAGTGAAGCAGCCGGGAGAATAGGACATTTTCTGAAAAACAATCCAGGATATGATTCGATTATTCTGGGGCCAAATGACGGATATGGTTTTTGTGAATGCAGCCGCTGCCGGGAACTTGATAATAGCAAATGTTCTTTTACTGTCGAAGATATCAATAATTTTTCCGTGGCCTGCGATACACCCGGATATTCTGCGCTGCTTTCTGCACGTCTGCTTACTTTTTATAAAAATGTTGCCGAAATAGTAAAAGAAAAATTTCCAGATCATATCATCCGCTGTCCTGTATATTCCATTTACCGCGACGGGCCTGACGAATGGAGCGGTAAACTGCCGGAAAATCTCGAACTGATGAGCGCGCGTTCCTATTGTCATGCCCACCGCCTGGACGATGTTTCCTGTAAACACAACCAAGAATATCTCTCCGGTCTGAAAAAATATATCAAACTAGGTGTAAAAGTAAGTGTTTATGAATATTACTGGAAACAAGCCTGGCTGGAACTTCCGTTTCCGGTTCTCCGTAATATTGCTCCGGATCGCGAAGTTTACAGGCAATACGGAATATGCGGTTTTAAATCACAGATTGGAGATAATTGCGGCACGCTCGGACCGGTTTATGAAACACTCTTGCAGGTCTATACCAAAGGGGAAAATGACTGGGAAAAAGTGCTGACGGAGTACTGCAGCCGGTATTTTGCGCCGGCTGCAGAATACGCCATAAAATATTATTTACTGCTCGAAGAGCACGCTTCGTTTTTTAAAGAACATTATGTATTGCCCGGAAATTACCTTAACACCATAAGCAGTTTCTTCAGCAGCGGTTTATTGACAGAATTAAGGGAGCTTGCAGAAAAAATTCAGCAAAAAACAGAAAGTACTATTTTTAGTCTTAATGGCAAAATGCTGTATACTTCCTTTCTATGGTCTGATAAAATATTAGCCTATCTTGCTGCAGCCAGGAACTGCAGTAATATAAACGAAGCGGAATTAAAAATACAGGAAATAAAAATGTGCCTTCGTGATAAGTCATTTAAGCATATTATTGAAGAAACAGAATATATCAAAGAAGTATTAAAGTATGAAAAATGCAGCAGATTATTTTCCGGACGCAGTGAAATATAAATTCTGTTTTTTTTCAGGCGAATGCCAACCGAAAAAACAGCTAAAGGTTTATTAGTGATGAAAGTATTTGATAAAAACATTTTATTGTCATTTGAGGAGGCAATATGAAAACACAAAAATTTATTCTCTGGCTGTCGGCAGGCATGTTTCTTTTTTTT
>DNNS01000548.1 GCA_003497555.1 Spirochaetia bacterium | reverse complement strand
TTATCAAGTATTTTCTGCAGATTACTCTAATCGTGTAATAAAGAAAAAAAATCGTTCCTCATCAGTGTTTTTATTTTAATAATAACTGCGATTGACTGATGCGCAGGCTCTTTCAAACTTCGAACCAAAATGTCTGCGCGCATATTCAAAGCCCCTGGCTGCCTTAACCCACAGAACCTCGTAGTGATACGGTCTGGAAAAAATAAGTTTTAAAAAGGCCAGAAATCCGGAAACAACTCCGGCTAAATCGAAAATTTCAAGATATTTTACCAGCTGGTATTCAAAATCAACAGCCATTTTTTTAACTATAAATAAAATTCCTGACCATTTTAAAATTTTTTCCTTGTAAGAGTGCCTGGTTTTTCCAAGCAGGCGCAAATAATCCTGATGCAGCCTGGTATGTTCAGAGCCTTCCAGTTCTTCCAGAAAAAGCATGAGCAGCTTTTCTTCGTTGCCTTCCAGATCATTGATAATACGGGTGCGGTATTCGCCGGATGCATCCTGCACTGCCCTTGCTTTAACGGTACCCCGGCGCGCAGAATGAAATTTTTTTAAAAAACCGGATTTAATATGCAGTTCGGCATTCTGACGGCTGAAATCGCGCTCGCGGTCTTCCAGGGCTTTTTTCAGATCCGCCAGATCAATATCCGCAAGCTGTTCGCTCAGATAGCAGCGTACCGTACCGGCAGAAGCCGGTTCTTCGGAGTTTTCAGCCGCCCGGGAGAGCGCAGAAATTTTTTCTGCAACCAGCCTGATTATTTCTCCATCCCCCGCTCCGTAAAGTTCAAGAGCCGTGGCCGAATTATATATTTCCCGCAGGGCGGACAGGGGAAGCTTTGCGTCAAAAGGCATAACAACAGCCTGCAGAAACAGACTGGTCTGCCGGACAATATAAAAAATACTTTTGGTGGTTTCTATTACTCCTGAACCGGAATCAAGGCCGCGGCTGGTTTCTTCCATGCGTCGTATTACAGCCTGTTCCAGATTTTTACCGATTTCCGGGAATGATTCCTGCCGCCGGGAATTAAGGCCGGCAATCAGCAGACCGGCATATTTGTTTTTCAGACGCTCCAGAAAACCGGTTGAAGTATCGTCCGCCCGGCTGAAAAAATTTTCTATTAATCGCGAGGCGCTTTCATATTCCGTGCTGTACCCCAAAGCCTCTTCGTGCCAGATATTAACCAGGTTTTTAAGATAGTAAGGATGAAAACGCCGGCTGGCAGCGTAGTTTTTAAGAATAAATTCCGCAATGGATAAAAATAATTTTTTATTATTCCGCATACGATCTTCCTTGATTCGTCTTGCTTGATTGTCGGAAAATTTTTAAAAATATGAAATAATTTATAAGGATCTTATTAAAATTTATAATTTTTCCGAAAATATCGTATAATACAGGTTATCCATTACGGACAATCCAGGGGGAAACATGGATTCAAGATTTGAAACACTTTCACGGGAAGATCTTATTGCCGAATGCCAGACTATGCATGAACATATTGTTCAGCTGGAAGAAGTCAACAGCCAGATTAATTCCAGGCATAGTAAAGCGATTGAAAACGAAAAAGAAAAATCACGGCTGGAAAAGGAAATTCTCGAAAGAGCCGCGCTCGAAATTGCCTCGGCTGTAGGAGAACTTTCCGAAGAAAAAGCCAAAATAGAAAAAGAAAAAGTGCTGATAGAAAACTCCACTTATGAAATCATCAAAGACCTTTCGGAGCTTTCCCAGTCATCATCTTCCGTTGATGATGAAAAAAAAGAACTGGAAAAACATTTCAATTTAAAGCTTGATATTTTCAATGAAAAAATTTCCCGCACCGAGACCGATAAGGAAGACCTGAAAAGGCAGCTTTCCCGCCTGGCCGGGCAGTATCAGGCTTTTAAAACATCCTGCCAGAAAATCATCTCCAAGATTTACCCTGAAGAAATCGGCCAGGAAATTATTCTTGACCGGGAAAATTTCCGCGCGCACAATATCAGCGTACTGGCGGTTTATATTGCCGATTATCACAAGCTCTGTGCGGATATTAATTATCTGAAACTGGCCCGCAGCATAAAAAATCTTTATACGGAAATAAATAAAATAGTGAACCGTTCCAAAGGCTGGATTCTGCATTTTTCCGGAGGAATATTCTACATTGCTTTCGGCGTGCCTTTTGAAAGCAGTTCGCATTTTCTTGAAGCCGCCCAGGGCGCAGTGGATATTTCCCGGTTGGCCGGAAACACCGAGTTTTCCACTTATGCCTGTCTGCATGCCGCTGAATTTGCCATAGGCGATATCGGATCTCCCTGGCGGCCGCAGTACGGTATTGTCGGAGACGGGCTTGATGTTTTTCACAGCCCGGAATTTCAAAATGCCGCTTTAGATGGAAAAATTCTGGTTACTGCCCAGGTATGCGAAAAAATCAGAAGCTTTTTTAATATTCAGGAGGCGAATTGCCCGGTCCCCAAAACCCAGCGTTTTTTTGCGCTTAAACCCTATAATTCGGTTCTGGAAAATCCTTTTCGCATACAATCAACCTGCCGGTTATACGTCAAGTACCGGTATTTTATTGATGATATTCAGAAAGTATATGATCAGTTTTTGGCCAAATGGAACATTAAAAGCATAGAAATAAAAGACGGTTCCCTTGGGCAGGGTGAAGCTATTGCCTATTATGCCCTGAGCCTGGCGGCAGAGGCAGGACTTAAAACCAGTAATGAAGAACTGATTAAAGCGGCTTTTCTGCTTAATTCCGGGAAATTTTACTATAACCGTTCTTTATTGATGAAACCGGTTTTAAATACCAAAGAGAAAGAAGTTTTTAAACAGTTATATACCTGGTCAGCCAAATTAGCTTCGCGGCTGCCCGACTGCCGTAAAACTGCGGAGATAATATCAGAGATGCAGAAAACCCCGGCAGAAATGAAACACCCTGAATCGAAAGCCCTGAAAATCGCTTCGCAATTTGAAGGAATTTCATTTCCTAAATTATATAAAACCAGGCACATCTCGT
>DNNS01000329.1 GCA_003497555.1 Spirochaetia bacterium | reverse complement strand
CTGTACGGTTAGTACGATATATAACGGCGTTTCGGTTCCGCTGCAAAACAGCGACTTTAAAAAAAAATTTTCTTTTCCTTTTGTTTTTTCATCCGGCAATATCAAAAAACACAAAAATTTTATTTCCGTTATCAGGGCTTTTGCTGAATTTACAAAAAAAGGCAGGCATGAAAATGTCCGCCTGGTTATTGCCGGTGATACCTCGGATTCCAGTTATACGGAATTAATAAATTTTTCCGAAAAAAATCTTCCGGGCCGCGTTATTTTTACCGGCAGCATTCCGGATGACGAGTATTTCCGGCTGCTGCGCCAGGCAGAAGTATACCTGTTTTTATCACGGTCGGAAGGATTCGGTTATACTCCGCTTGAAGCCATGCTGTGCGGAACTCCCGTGATTTGTTCCGATGCCGGTGCATTAACGGAAAGCGCCGGAGCCGGTGCGCTGTGCTGCTCACCTTTCGACACCGGCCAGGCTGCCATATTCCTGCAAAGGTTATTTTCCGATCGAAAATTTCGCCTGGAATGTATTACCCGCGGAAACCGGCATGCCCGGAATTTTTCTGTAAAAAAATCAGGAGCTGCTCATTATGAAATCATCAAAAGCCTTTTACGGCAAGATAAATAAAAAGCGCTGCGCCAAGAGGTATTGTGTAAAAGGCAAATAGATGCATTTTGCCTTTTTTTACAACCGGGATAAGAAGAGATAATGACACCCAGCCGCTGATAAAAGAGACTGTAAAAGCAGTCAGCAGAAAAGGCATTTCTACCCACAAATTTGTGACCGGAGTTTTTAGAATCTGCAGCAGAAAAGCGCCGGCAATAACCGGCAGTGACAGTAAAAAAGAAAATTCGCCGGCAAAACTCCTTTCACTGCCAAGAAGCAGCGCTGTGCAGATTGTAGCGCCGGAGCGCGATATACCCGGACAGATGGCCAGGGCCTGCATTAATCCAACCAGCAGCGGAAACCTGTACGTCAGCGAAGAAAGCCCGAGGCCATGTCCTTTAAACAATGTTGACAGCAGAAACAGAGATGTAATAAACAGGCCGACTGCGCTGATATATAAATTTTCAAAATTTTTTTCAATGAAATTTCCTGCTGTTATTCCAACCGCTGCAGCCGGTAAGGTGGCGATCAGCAGAAAAAATACCAGTTTATTGGCAGACTGCTGAAAATATTCTTTTTTTTCGGTATTTTTAAAAAGTTGCGGCAGCGAAACAGCGATCTTATAAAGCTGACGGCGGAATACCAGCAGAGTGGCGCACATGGTGCCGGCATGCAGTACGGTATCAAGCAATAATCCGCAGCCGGCAAGCCTGGTAAGGCTTTTAAAAATTTGCAGATGTGCCGAGCTTGACACCGGAAGAAATTCGGTTAATCCCTGAATGACAGAGAGAATGACAGTTTCAGTTATGCGGTTCATTTTCAGCTTTTTTCATCATAATTACCCGGTTACCTGAATAATTATAGTCCACGGAATCAAAAAAATGACGGGCTATGGTTATTCCGCGCCCGGAATAGGAATCAATCTGGCGGAGTTTAAGCATTTCAAAAATGGCATCATGATTGAACCCGTCGCCTTCATCTTCTATGCTGATTTTAATCCGCCGTCTGTTGAATTCGTAATCCATATATATTTTTGTTCCCTGGTATACGGCGAAACGCTCGTCAAGCAGCTGCTGATAATTATTTTTCTGCAGGGCATCTTCTTTTTCATCCGAAGTGATATGCAGGTTGCCGTGTTCATAGGCATTAAACAGCATTTCGTAAACTGCATTTAGTATACCCATGTAATTACTGTCGGAAAAAATAGTTTTGGCGCTTTGAAAAAAACTGTCAAGAAAAAATCCCGAAATTTCCGCATCGCGCATATCAGCGCTGTGCAGGGTTATTGATTTTTTTTCTCTGCTGATATGCTGCAGCAGCAGGGAATGTTTGTCGGAAAGACGAAATCCAAGTTCGATATACAAACTGGTAAGAGTTTCAATTTCTACCAGTTCGTCAGGATAAAAAATGGTATTAAGCGCGCCGTGATTTAGGCAATCGATAATGTAATTCTGCGGTTTATTGAAATTGATGATGATGATAGGCGGCCGGGAAGGCAGCGAAATGGTTTTCTGCAGAAATTCCAGTTCGAATTTTTCTATATGCGGAGATCCCAGAAGTACAAAGTTAGGGCGCTGGTTTTTAATAATATCAATGCCGTCATCGCATGTTCCGGCTTCGAATATCTTGTGCCGCACCGGAATAAAACTCAAAACATGTTTTCTTTCGGTTTCGGAATCAAGAATCAGCAAGGCTTTATGCATATATTATTTTTCTTGACAGCTTGTCAGATACCTGTCGGCCAAGCAGTGAGGAAATAATAGCCAGAGAGAAATCAACAGCCGTACCGGCGCCGGCGGAGGTGATAAGGTTTCTGTCAATTACGGTTTTTTCATTGCCAGAGACAATATGGGCTTTCAGTTTATCCATATCTGCCGGGTAGCATACAGCGCGAAATTCCGAGAGCAGGTCCAGATCTGACAGGATGAGGGGAGCGGCGCAGATTGCAGCAATCAATTTGCCGGCCTG
>DNNS01000306.1 GCA_003497555.1 Spirochaetia bacterium | reverse complement strand
TATTTACCAGGGAGAAACGCTGATGCTCCCGGTACAGAATGTTTTATACCGATTCCAGAATGTCCCTGTAACGTACTTCCGGCAGGGTTTTAATATATTCCAGGATATTCCGCCTGTATTGATTCTGATTCCGGAAAATCTCAAGTACCGCCGCTGCCGCGGAATCCCCGCAGGGATCAATAATTATTCCCAGCCTGTGCTTTTGTATTATTTCCTGCATATGCCCGACACCGCCGGTAGCAATTACCGGCAGCATAAACTGCAGATAATGGAAAATTTTTCCAGGCAGGGTAACCGAAGAATACGAATGCCGGGAAGTGATAATATTCAGACCACAGAAACAATTCTGCAATATTTCTGTTAATTGCCCGGTTTTAATAAATCCCGCAAAATCTATATATTTCTCAAGTTTGTTTTCCGCAATTAAAGAGCGGTAATGCGCATAATCCGGGGGAATATGCCCGATGATTTTAAGCCTGAAATCATGTTTTTCCCGCAGCTGTTTCAGGGCTGCGATTGCAATATCAAGCCCGCTGTCGGGCCGTATATTGCCAAGGAACAGCATGGTTGTTTGTTTTTGATCGGATATTTTTTCAGATGCGCATTTAATTTCCAGGGAATAAGCGAACATTTCTTCCCGCCCGGTAATTTTTTTACCCCAGAATTTCCTGCGGGCCGAACTGATATTTTCGGTAATATTTAAAACCAGGGCGCTGGAAACGCAGGCGATATAATCGCAAACCGGGAAAAACACATTGCTCCCCAGAAAGCTTATCAGATTTTTGTTATTATTGCTGTTAACCAGCCAATCACCGGACATATAAATGATTTTTCCAATCCAGCCGGACAGTTTAAAAATCGAAAAAATTACAGCGGCAAATGTGTTTTCGACCCATACCTTTTGGGGACGCAGATGCCGGCAAAGATAAAAAAGCAATTTTACAGTAATAAACATATCGGCAAGGAAAACAAAGGGTTTTACAATCGACAGGCTGAAACAGGAAGGACGCCAATAAGGCACAATATCATACCGGGATTTAAAACCCGGAGGCTGGGCATAAATCTGAATCTTGTCAAAGTCAAATACCAGAATGCAGATCTCGGGATTATATTCTTTAAGCTGGCGGACAAAACCTTCAGTATAGAAAGAATAAAAAGTAAAAGCCAGGCATTCAATACCGGGCCTGCGGTTATTCTTGCAGTTGTTTTTTTGTATCTGCATAAAAAAAATCGCCGCTTTTGATATTGAACGGATTTAAAGTCCGGTAAAAAACACTTGCTCCCCGCCGGAGCAGTTTTAAAACATAGAAAAAATCTTCCCGGGAATGTACCTTGCGAATCAGCCTTAATGGATTAAAAAGGTAAGTAAGCGCCCGGTGGATTATAAAAGAACGGTAGGCGGATTTTTGAATTTTTTTTAATTCTTCTTTTGAAAAATATAAAGTATTACATCCGGCATCGTTTAAAATATAATTGATTTTTTCAAACTCTTCGCTGCTGATATTACCGGTATCAAGAAAATTATCGATATCAAGCAGACCTTCTTTTTTAAAGTACTGATAAACTTCCGAGGTAGGCTGAGGCACCAGAAGAAAAAAACAGGCAAAATCCGTTCCTGAGTGTTTGGCAAAATCGATAGTAGCCTTGATGGAATCCGCCTTTTCATAGGGAAAGCCCAGTATATTGGTAGTGATGGTCCACATGCCGATTTTATTGGCATATTGGATAAGCTCTCTTGCCTGCTCCAGACTGTAGGGTTTGCCGATAAATTTCCGAGTTTCCGGACAGCCGGATTCAATACCGAAGGTTATTCTGTAGCAGCCTGCTTGCCGCATGCTCTGCAGCATTTCTTTGGTCAGAGTCCAGTGGGCAATTCCGTTGGGAGTTGTCCATTTGACATTCAGTTCTTTGCGGATGATCTCGCTGCACAGATTTTTCCAGCGTTCGCGGTTGATACTGGCACTGTCATCCAGAAAAGCGAATTCACTTATCTGATATTTTTCTTTAATTGCCGCCATCTCGGAAACGACATTTTCCGGACTTCTTCCCCGCCAGGTTCTTCCCCAGACTGCCTGTACCGTACAATACACGCACTTTCCAGGACAACCCCGGCTTGAGATTATGCTTGCAGCCGGAGGCCTCATGCTGAAAGGGTTGCCTTCTCCAAGGTATTCCCGAAAATCAACCAGATCCAGCGCCGGAAACGGAATGGAATCCAAATCGGAAATCAGTTCCCGGTCAGCGGTTTTAAAAATCCTGCCGGAAGAATTTTTCAGGGCAATTCCCGGAATTGCTTCAACGGAGCGGTCTTCCATGATGCAGCGGCAAATTTCCAGAAAAGTTTCTTCGCCCTCGCCGATAGCAACAATGTCAACAGCCGGATCAAGAAGAAGGGTCTGCCAGTAGCTTGAGGCGTGATTACCGCCCAGTACAACCCTGATGTTTTTATTTACACGTTTGATAGTTTTAGCCAGTTCCAGACAATCGCGGTAATAAATGGAATACATACAGGTAATCCCTATAATTTTGGGATTCTCGCTTTGGATCAGAGTTTCAAGCTGTTTATCCGACCGGCCAAAACGCACATATTCATCTTTATTGACTGCATCTTTTATATCGAAAATTCCGGTTTCATATACCTTGCAGGGAATTCCGAATTTACGTAAATATCCGGCTAAATATAATATTCCCAGGGGAACAACCGGCCTGACAAACGAATAAAATGATCGTAACTGGGTATAGTATGGATTAAATAATAAAATTTCCATTTTATGACACCGACTATTTGCTTTGTGGTAAATATCATCTCATTTTAATGGACATTGTATGATATGTCAAGGGTATGATTTTTGGTCATGCTGATTATAAATTCTATTAAAATTAGACGACATACCTCTTGCCATGGTGTAGGCTGTTTTAAATTTGATTTTTATTTAAACAAGCGCCGTAAAGAAGCTAAATGAGCTTTCTCTATGGCCAAAACTTTCGCAGGGTTGGCAATGAAGGAATGTACTCATCGATTCTTTGATCAAAATCGCTGCACTTCTGCCGAAAATCGAATCAAGGTGCGAGTATAAAGTTTTCAGCTTCTTTTCTTTTTCATAGGCTTACT
>DNNS01000373.1 GCA_003497555.1 Spirochaetia bacterium | reverse complement strand
CCCTGCGTCTGTCCATTTCGGATTTATAGGTTTTTTGTTTATATTCCATTTCAATAATCCGCCGTTTACTGACGAGGCTTTTATGCTCCCAGGCCAGCGTCTTTATTGCCTGGTCCCTGTCGAGCATGGCATCGTGCAGTTTTGCCCTGTATCCATGCCACCAGTATTTTTCTCTTTCCTGGGAAAGAGCATTGGTGTCAAATTGCGCAATCAGTTCCCCTTTTTTTACAGCCGAGCCTTCAGAAGCGGCATAGATTAAAGTACGNNAAAGCGCCGGGTTTGGGCATTTCTACAGTCAGCAGATAATTTTTATTAGCATAAGTATTAAAAATAATCAAAACCGGGACTGCCGCCGGAAGGCTGCAGGCGCAGATAATTTTCCATTTTGAGGCAGTTTTTACTAAAAAGTTTTGAATATTTTTTTTTTTCATAGATCAGTAAAATACCTGGATGATATTTCCGAAGTTTTAATCAAAAAATTGTATTTTAATTCCGTGATTCTCTTCAGGCAGTCAAAATACCGGTTTTTCCTGTTTAAAAAATGCCAGGATGTAATATCTGCAGCTTCAAATCTTTCCATACTGATTTCATAATCTTTTTTATAAATACCGGATAATTCCTGTTCCCATAAATAAATCCGGTAGATTCTTTCATGCTCCTGTATATCCTGTTCAATGTTTAATTTTAAAATACGGGTAATTCTTTCCAGATCAAGCCTGTATCTCTCCGCAAGAGTCTGCTCAAGGGCTGCGGCTGATTTTTTTTTAAACATCTGCCCGGTGCCGGGCAGAGCAACTGTGCACATAATATTAATTTTTACATCACTGCTTGCGGTTTTTTGAGGAAACACCTTCTGCATCCATACACCGCCGTCAGCCGAGAGCTGCAGTCCGGGAAGCAGGCTGTCTTTGTATTCCCGGCTGCGAATTTCTGCTTCGGCGCCCAGAAGTCTGATCTGGTTTATTTCCGGATTATAGACTGCGGTATTATTAATTAACTCGGTCTCATTAAAATTTATTACGGATTTAATATCCTGCGGAGTAGTTTTGATTTTTGCGCTTTTGAGATCGGAAAGCTGCAGAATATACAGCAGTTCGCTGCGGGCGTCTTTTACCCGTTTTTCTGCGGCAAATAATCTTATTTTTGAAATCAGCAAGTCATTTTTAAAATCAATTGATTCAAATTCAGAAATGGCGCCGGCTGAATATTTTTTTTGCGCTTTTTTATTGAATTTATTATCTTCATCGATCCGCAGTTTTTCAAGCTGCCTGAGTTCAAGAGATGCAAGATAACTGTAATATAGTTTTTTAATCTCATGTTTAAGCGAGATTTTTTTAAAATTACTGATAATGGCCAGGTATTTCAGCCTGCCGGTAATGCGCTGTTTTTCATAGTAATACCGGTCTTTTTGCAGAAAATCCCAGCTCAGACTCGCCCTCAGGGCATTGTTTCTGATTTTTGCCTTTTCCTTCAGAAAAAAATTGGTATAAAGTTTTTCAGAAGACAGGGAGTAATCAAGGCTGAAATTACCGCCGGCCGGAAGCTTCTGGTTTAAACCCAGAGAGCCTGACAACAGGGAATACGCTGTCAGATTTGTTTTTATCAGATTGGAGACAAAATCCAGTTCCGGCAGTTTTGCCCTGATCTTGAATGCCGGCAGAAAAGCGGCGGATAAAATGGCATTCTCTTCGTTCTCTATGTTGATTTCAAACCGGGTCTCTAAAAGATCAGGATGTTTCCGGCCGGCGCTTTCGCATAAATCATCAAGCCACGCTGCCGAAAGCGCCGAAAATTTAAAAAAAATTATAATTACCGAAAAAAAAATAAAAAATCGGCTGTTTTCCAATCCCGGGGACTTTCTGTTTTTTTTCACTTTATCTGCTTTCTCTGTATACAAGTACCGGTTCTTTCCAGCCGCCGGATAATCTGTGAAAAGCCGGAGCATTAACCAGGAAAAAATCTTCAGTTTCATAATCAGGATGAAAGGAAAATTTATCGATAGAGGTATGGTTTTTTATAAAAAATATTTTTTTGTTTTTTTCCTGCACTATATAATCCCTGGACAGGGCATAGACATCATGATAGGTCATTATTTCCAAGCAGGCGGTTATAGTCATATTGGGTTTAAGATTATCAAGCTCCGATTTTTCCCTGATACCGATTATTATATCAAAATACCGCTTGTTTTTTATAAAAATATCTTCAACCGCAAAACCCGAAACCTGCGCGACATATCCTTCCAAAACTTTTCCGGGGCTGGTATTAAAAGTAATCTCTGCGTTCAGGCCGCAGGAAACTTTATGAATAAATTTTTCTTCAATTTTTATTTTTACCGCCAGGCTGGTAAAATCCGGAAGGCGCATAAATTCACGGCCCCAGGTGAGATTATCGCCAAGAATCACCTTGCGGAATTCGCCCCCGAAACCGATTACCGGATAAACCACAATGGAATCCGCCGGGGAGTAAATTTTTAATTCCCCGAGATATCGGTGATCATCTTCAATCTGTTTCTGCCATTTTTCCATATAATTAATATGGCGTTTGGTGTTATGCTCTTTTCTTTTTTTGGTATCTTTTATTTTGGTCAGAATGCTTTCCCGGTAGGTTAGGGAGTTATTGAGATTAACCTGATGCAGAGATTTGGTAAAATCGCTTTCATGTTCCACGCTGGACAGATTCATTTTATTAATTTTTATTTCTTCGCCGGCGCGCTCATAATCGGTTTCATAATTATAAATTTGTATATCATAGTCGATGATGTCGTTAATCATCCGGTTGCTGATCTCCATTATGCGGTTGCTCAGGCTCTCCATGTGTTCAAAAACCGGGGCAGGATCAAATACCGCAAGCAGTTCGCCCTTTTGCACCTTTTCACCCTCTACCGGAAGAAAAATTACCTGCCGGCTGAACGGAATGCGGGGAGCAATAATGCTGATGCTGTTTAATGCGTCTATTTCTCCCTCGGCATATAATTTTTCGGTAAAATTCCCTGAAATTACCTTTTTCTCAAGCAGCACCTCTTCCTGCGCTGCGCTCCTAATAATAAAAACGGCGGCAATTACGGCACATAAAGAAAAGGCTGTTATTAATATTTTTTTTTTCACAGGTTTTACTCGTAACGCAGTGCATCAATTGGATTCAGTTCACTGGCATTTTTCGCCGGATAATACCCGAAAATCATGCCGATTAATACTGAAATTGAAAAAGATACGGCAACGGCAATCAGGGAAAGATGCGTTATCCATCCGGTAAAAATTACAATCAGTCTGGTGAGCGCTATTCCTAAAATTATTCCGGTTAGACCTCCGGCCATACACAGCATAACAGCCTCAATCAGGAACTGCATGCGGATATCGCGGCGGGTTGCGCCGATAGCCCTGCGTATGCCGATTTCCTTGGTGCGCTCCAGAACCGAAGCTAACATAATATTCATAATACCAATACC
>DNNS01000277.1:4488-5533 GCA_003497555.1 Spirochaetia bacterium | reverse complement strand
TCGGGTGCCTCACCGCGGCATGACGACTCCTGTTAACAAGTATGTTTTTAAAAATCATCCGGCATGAAAAAACTACCGTGTATTTAATCCTGATTATTTACAAGGCATTTTAATGTCCGGAAAATTCTTGCTGCTATTTAATAGCGCTTTTTATTGCCCTGATGTGATCGGGTGTTGTACCGCAGCATCCGCCTATAATATTTGCACCGGCCCTGACAAGTTCTTTCACCTGCTTTGCCATATCACCGGGACTTTCCGGAAAAACATCCCTGCCATTTATATTTTTCGGCATTCCGGCATTGGCATGTACAAGCATGGGGATATTATTATCAACCTTGCGCATTTCGCCGATAATATCAATCATCCTGGCAATACCGTTGCCGCAGTTAGTTCCAATAATATCCGCGCCTGCAGCTATTATTGCCTGCGCTGCGTTCACGGGAGATACGCCCATCATTGATTTAAAATCTCCCTGGACGGTTTTTTCAAAAGTAAATGTGCATATTATTTCAAGATCGGTATTTTCCTTAACGGCTTTTATTGCACATACCGCTTCGTCTATATCGCTCATGGTCTCAATACAGGCAGCGTCGGCTCCGCCTTGCTCAAGCGCCATGGCCTGTTCCCTGAATGCCCTGTACAGTTCTTCGGCAGTAACATCGCCCATGGCGAGCATTTTGCCCGTAGGCCCGATGGAAGCGATTACCCAGTTATTTTNNCACCGCAGGCTTTTCTGGATATTTTTGCCGCTGCTTTATTAATTTCTCTTACTCTGTCGGCAAGTCCGTAATGTACAAGTTTGAAGGATGTTCCGCCAAAACTGTTTGTTTCAATCATATCCGCCCCTGCCGCTATATAACTGCCGGCAATATCGAAAACATCATCGGCATGCTCCAAACACCACAATTCCGGGCATTCCCCGGGGCGCATTCCTTTTTGCTGTAAAAAAGTTCCCCATGCTCCGTCCGAGATCAGCACTTTACCGGTTTTACAAACATCAATAATTTTTTTTTTAAGCATTTCAACTCCCTGGAAAATTTATTTG
>DNNS01000277.1:0-4478 GCA_003497555.1 Spirochaetia bacterium | reverse complement strand
GACTGCGCTCAGCACAGGTGTTTCGGGTGTTTTTTCTGAAATATGATGAATTCTTTAAAATAACAAAAAATGTTATAAATAGTTAGTATAACCGGAATAATTTGAAAAATATTGTAAAAAACGATTTTTTTTTGGTAATAATCTGTTATTATGCCGATTTATAACTGACCCATCCCAGGCTTACACTAATTTAAAAATTTTCAATAACCGAATTGTTCTTTGTTATTTAACTTTCAAAAGCGGATTGTTTTTGCGTATATTATTTTCTTTTTTATTTTTTAACAACAATAATTCTTTTTTCCCGTATGTGTTTATTCTTTAACAGCAGAAAAAGCGTTTTTTCTTTTTTAAGGTAAATATAACCTGATGAAGATTTTTTGTCAGGCAGGTTAATCTGGTATTTTAATGGTTTTTCATCAAGATATACAGCTTTAGGACGGTTTGCCAATAAAACACGTATTATAAAATCTCTTACGGATTTTTGATTTTTATATGTTCCCCTGGTTTCCATTAAAAAAATTTTATATTCTGCGGCGCTGTTTTCAAAATGAACGGGGCTAACTGCATATGCACCGTGTTTATAATCAAGGGAAACACCGTCGTCTTCATAAAGATTGCAGTATGATTTTTTTTCATCGTTCCCTGAATTATAAATTGAAAGGCAAAGAGGCTGACTGGTTTTCTGTAAAATAAAATCTTTATAGGAATCAGCAGGTATGATTTCTCCGTTTTTTACATAAAGCGGGAACCGTTCCAGCGGGCAGGTAACAACTTTAACACACGGGCCCTTGATGACTTCAGCGGTAAAATAATCAATCCAGCAGCCGCGTGGAAACCATACCTCTTTCTCGGCTATACCGTATTCGCCTTTACTAAGCGCTGAATGAACAACCGGTGCAGCCAGCAGGGACGGACCGAACATATATTGATGTTTGAATGTATAGGCATTTTCTTCCCCGGGATAATCATAATACATGGCCCGGCATATCGGAAGACCGCTGTCAAATGACTCCCTCATGGCCGTATACAGATAGGGAAAAAGTTTTTCGCGCAATTGATATGAAATCCGGGCTGAAGCAAGCACTTTTTTACCCCATGTCCACGGCCTTCTTGATTCACTCAGTCCATCATTAAAACTGTATCCTCCGCCGTTACTTACCGCATGCGGTCTGAATATCGGACAAACAGCTCCGAATTGAAGCCAGCGCGCATACATCTCTGCTGTAGGTTCGCCTCTTTGATAGCCTCCGATATCATGAGACCAGAATGCCACTGCACTGTTGCCGGCGGCAATAATAACTTCTATCATAAAAGCCATCATGGGCCAGGTTCTGAAAATATCTCCGGCAAAGGAGATCGGAACCCGGTGATGGCTGAAAGAACCGTTTTCCGGCCGGGCGAGAATTAATGCTCTTTCTTTTTTCAGTTTTTCAATAAATGTATAATTTTCTTCAAGCTGTATAATATCTCCCTCTCCATCAATCCAGTGAAAATCCATACCGTCTTTGTGACAGGGTTTCATAAATACGTCCATAAAAGCCTTCAGGTGTCTGCGGTTTCCGGTATCCCAGGACAGATAGGATTTTTCGCTCTGTTTCCATTCATCGGTTTTAATTTCCAGTTTTTCATTTTTGCCCGTATCAATACCGGCCAGTTTTAAAAACCGGGATGCCCTTTTATCGTCTGCGGGAATCATACCGGGATGATGATTGAAACCGACATGCAGACCACGGCGCTTGACCCAATTTAAAAATCCTTTCATATCCGGAAAAAAATCTGTATTGTATCGCGTATCATACCAGTCGGGTTTATGCCAGCTCATATCGAGCATGATAATATCAAGCGGAAGCTTTTCCTCCCTGTGCCTGTCAATAATTTCTTTATAATCTTTTTCAGTATAATCATAAAATCTTGAAAACCAGCACCCCAGCGCATATCCCGGAAGCATGGGGGGCCTGCCGCATAACAGGATAAAATCGCGTAATGCGGTTTTATAATCATGTCCGTATGCAAAAAAATATACAGTATCTCCGCCCAGGCCATGACGGAAACCGCTGCCGATATGAGAGAGCATCGACCAGCCTTTTCTGCTGATAATGCCCGGAGGAATTTTATACTGCGTAATTTCCGGCAGCCGTTTGGTGTCACGGAAACATGAATATTTATGCCTGTCCTCCTGAACAGCGCTGCATCCGTCTAATTTGCGCATCAGGCCGCCCAGGTTTTCAGGATCAGTACAGGGAAACGATTTGATTTTTTTCCGCATGCCGTTTAAATTGATATCTATGGTCAAAGCTCCGCAGGCATCGAATTTTTCAAAAGCAGTAAAGTTAATTATCATGGCGCCGGTATCAATGAATATACCTGTTTCGGTTTTTTCCGTTTTTAAAGTTTTAATAGCGGGAAATTTCAGATTTTTAACCGGGGCGCTTAGGCTGTTATGGTAAGTGCCGTTTATTTTATTTTGAAACCGTATAAGTGTAGGAGTAAGTACTGTGATGCGTGATTCTTTACCGTCGATTATATTGCTCTGCATAAAATACGTCCTTTTTTAAAATGGTTAGAATATTTTAAATGATAAAACCGGAATTTAATAAAATTTTCATTTCTTAATATAATAATCTGTAAAAGATGGAAAGTACATATACAGTACAACACATAATATGAACAATACGGCACAAAAAAATTCAGTATATAAACGTTTTTCCGGAAGGAGTCTTTTTGCTGAAAAAACCGGTCTTAATGTTATTGCTGCCGGCATACCGGAAGCGCCGAACAAGGCGTCATTTGATGATTACGGCAGACGCACCTATCAATTTTATGTTTTCTCTTTTCTTGTTGCAGGCAGCGGGTGGCATGAATCAAAAGATTCTCCCAAACAGGCGGTAAAAGCCGGTGATTTAATACAGCTTTTTCCCGGGTGCTGGAACCGCTATGGTCCTCCGCCGGGAGGCGCATGGAAAGAGCTTAGTATTTCCGTATCCGGCGCCATTATAGACCGCTTTCTTGAAAACGGTCTTTTTTCGGCAAAAGACCCGGTTTTTCCCGCAGCCGGAAATTCCGGTTTGCCGGAGAGAATGAAGGCGGTAATAGATAAAGCTGTTACTGATCCGTGCGATACTGCCGGACTTGCCGAGCTCGTTTTCGGGGTTTTGATGAAAACAATCTCGATGCGCGGCATTTCTCACGAAACAAACGCACCGGTTCAGATGTTTCAATGCGTTCTTGATGAAATGCGGCGCGATCTCTCTGCCCCTGTTTATAATATCCGGCCGGCAGCCAATTTATTATCGGTTTCTTCCGGATATCTCAGAAAAATATTCCGAAGGCATACAGGAAAAACGCCGTCAGATTATTTCCGGGATATGAAAATTGAAGCATCAAAATCAATGCTGATTACCGAAGAAAAATCTATCGGCAGAATTGCCGAAATACTGGGATTCAGCGATCAATTTCATTTCTCGCGGGTTTTTAAAAAAATTATCGGTATTTCACCGCTTGCCTATCGGTGCGAAATGCGTAATAAATCCGGGCATTATCCCGATCAGCAATGATTTNNAGATCATTGCTTTGCGGTATAACATACGGTTCTCATAAAAACAGTGACGTCAATAACCGCAGATCTAAAAATGCAGATAAAATTTATCTAAAAATTCCGGTCTTTGTCGATTTTTCAGATTTTAATAAATGCTTGAAATTTTTATTATTAATGTATCAAAAAATATTCAGGTATTTCCGGATACAGGGTTTTTCAGATCATTATAAAAATTTGCCAATGTTAAATTTATATACGGGGCCAGCCATAAAAAACCGATGCCGCAAGTACACAGGCAGAGAAGCGCCCATCCGAAAAATCTGCAGCCCAGGTAAAATAATTTTTTTTTGTATCCATTCATCATCTGTTTGCTTTTTTTCAGCGCAGCCAGCGGCGCTATGGAACGATCTTCCGATAAAATATAAAAAATCTGCGAATAGGAAAGCGCTGCCATAATTCCGGGCACAATAAAAAGCAGAATCCGAAGAATTATAAAAAGTACCATGAGCAGAAAGGCGGCAAGGGTATTCCCGAAATTCTCGAATTCCCTGAATATATGGTTGGTATCTGTCTGTTCCCCGCGGGAAAATTTCAGATAAAACCCCGCGAGACCGGCATTCATGGGTCCGCAAACAAGCAGCGCAGCAAGAGTTCCGGCGCCCGGCACGGCATTAATTGCTCCGGTCACCAGAAAATAGACAAAATTTGTCCAGACTGCAAAACCCCATTTTCCTTTTAAGGCTTCACGCGCCTTCTGCATTAAAATTTTATTTTCTGTCATATATTACCTCTTTGAAACATAATAACCGGAAAATAAGTTAAACGCCCGTTATTATGAACGGAAAATTTATCCGCTGCTGCTTGTTTGTATATTTATTTTTATCATGAATTGCCGATAAAATCAAAAACCTGAACTCGACTAGACATTTTTAATATACAACAA
>DNNS01000539.1 GCA_003497555.1 Spirochaetia bacterium | reverse complement strand
CGTTCAAAATGATCTGTAGGAGCGCCCAATGCCGGAAGCCCGTAAAGCACACAGTCGCGGGATTTATTTTTTTCGATTAGCGCCTGTTTAGGCATACGGTGACTGCCGACACCAAGCGGGACGTATTTTTCTATTTTGTTAATGATCGAGCGGCGTACGGATTTATCGGCAATATCACCGGCGGCAAGCGAGGTTTTTACCAGCGTAACGCTGCAGGAAATATCATAACCGGCAGCCGCGGGATAAAGATGAGTAGCAGAGGAAATCACGCAGCCGATAGGCACACTGTAACCGATATGAACATCAGGAGTAATTACCACTTTATTTACGCCGGTGAGCGAACAGGCGTTTATGATCTGACTGTCGATATTTCTTTCTGATGCCATGAGTCCAAGAAGCTTTTCCGAAATAAAAATGCGGGCGGATGTTTTCATGCTGCCGGTTTTGGGCAGTTCATAAATGCCGGGCGATACTTTTACAATGTTCATTTTTTATCCTTTGCCAGATGGAACTTTAGGTTCAGATGATTCCGCCTCTGCCGAACTTTCGACGGATACAGCAGACGAGACTATTTTCAGCGCTCTCTTAAGTTCGCCGATATAGTCAGCTTTAAAATCAGCCGGACCCTCAATGGTAAAATGCCCCAGCCATTTGTTGAGAAAAATCCAGGCTTCGTAATAACAGGAAAACTCCAGGCTGAAGCGCACCGAGCCGTCGGGAAGCAGTTCATAGCGCTCCGGAAAAGAAGTGATTTCTTTTTTTAAATAATCCGGCGCAATGTAAAAACGTAAATCAGCGGTAAAAGTATTTTCGCCGGTCAAATCAGCAAAAACATTCTGCCGCTTGCGGACATTTTCTACCGCAAGCCCGCGTATCCGCGCATAATCAGCAGCGGAGGGAATGCAAAAATCATCGGCGCATTCCGTAACTGAGGTTATTTTGTCGAGCCTATGTGTCTGCGCCTGATGATCGCCGGTCATGCCGCAGACATACCAGTTTTCGGAAGCGTAAAACAAAAATAAAGGGATGAAAACTCTAATGCCGGGGCCGTTATAGGCACACGCCACAGGTGTTTTTTTTACTATCGCGCTGATGATCCCGGCGAGTATCTCGTTATTACCGGCACCGGCGCATTCTTTAAGTTTAATGATTAAAGCGTCAGCGGGCAGATTTTTGCGGTATTGTTCCTGAAAAATATTTATTTTTTGATCGAGCTCACCGCTTACCCGGTTGGCGGCAAACTGAATAAGCGGATGCTTCACCCGGCTGAAATCGGCAAAAACACGCTTTTTATCGCGATCGATATTTATCTCGATATCGGGGAAAATACGCTCAATCTCTTCGCGGTCTCTCTTTAGCGTGCGGTCGTGATAATTAAACTCGCTGAAAATCGCGGCCAGCGAAAGGCCGGAGTGTCGGTGCTCGTAAAGCCAGCCGATAAACTCCAGCATACGCGAATATTTTTTGGTCTCTGTGCGGGGTTTTTTCATGGTAGAACCTCTTTGTTATTATCCCTAAAAGCAGTGATTTGCCCGCCCCCTATGCTCTTAGCAAATGCCAGGCTTTTTCTTGCTGAAAGGGTATATTACGAGCCCGGACAATGTCACTGCTTTGTGGTATAAAATTAATTAATGCAGTTTCTTTGCATTGTTTTAGCATAAAACTAACGGTTTTATTAATCATACTTTCAAAATAACCTGCTCAATTTAGAACGTTTCATAATATTACCGTACAAGTAATAATACAATACAAATGTGACAAAAGTTGTCAAGCAGAATTTGCCCGGTAGAGCTTTGAAATATTCTGTCAGCTGCGGACGTACGATTATCTGCATTAATCAAACCCTTACAGCGGAATAGAATTAAAATGTTCATCCATGGCGAGCCATTGCCGCCCAGGTCCAGAGCTGAACCGGGACGTATTATGAGATCATGCAGAACAACCGGTTTCCATTCCCGGCCTGCGGTAATTTTCACATTCACGGTACGGGGCGGATTAATATCCTGCGCCGAGAGCGTTACCGCAATTAAAATCCAGAAAATAATCAGGAATATCAGCGTAGTTGTTGTTTTCGGAATTTTTTACTTCTGCATAAGCAGTCTTTCCGCGTACGCCTGAATACCGGTGAAAAAAACGCAGGATTACCGGTACACCGGCGCGCACTTCCACCTCTTGTGATACAGCTGCGTTATGCCAGACCCGGATAAAAGACTTTCCTTCTTGTGCGCCTGCATCATTAATCAAAAGCGGAGTCTCTTCCGGCGATTTATCCGCCACCATGTTCCGGCTTTATCGGCAGCGCCCTGCTCAAAACCGCCGTTTAAAATTTGAGATCCTTCCAGACGGATAAAATCATAATCTATATTTACAAGATGGATATTGAATATACTTGACAAACTAATTAAATTGTATTACAATTTAGTCATACAAGGATTTACTATGCTTACTGTTAGATTACCATCAAATTTGGAATTAAAAATAAAACAAATTTCACAAAAAGATCATATTAGTAAATCAGATATTGTTAAAGAAGCCATTTCTGAATACATTCAAAAACATGGTTCAAATATTTCCTCTTTTAAACTAGGAGAAGATAATTTTGGTAAATATAGTAGTGGAAATTCCAATTTATCACTGAATTATAAAAATATTCTTAAGCAAAAATTAAATGAAAAATATTCTCATTGATGCAGGTCCTATTATTTCGTTATATGATAAAACCGACAAATTTCACTTAGAAATAAAAAATTTTTTAAAACCATTAAATTATCAATATATAGCAACTTGGCCTGTAATCACAGAGGCATTACACATGCTTTCATTTAATATCAATATTCAAATAGATCTTTTGACCTGGATATCCATTGGTGGAATAAAATTATTTGATTTAAATCAAAATCATATTAATCGAATCATTCAATTGACGGAAAAATATATTGATATTCCCATGGATCTTGCTGATGCTTCTTTAATAATAGCAAGTGAAGAATTAAATTGTGAAAGAATTATATCTATTGATTCAGATTATGAATACTATAAAAACATTAGAAAAAAATTTATTGAAAATATTTTTAAATACAAAATAAATTGATGTACTGGATATTTTTGTCTTGAACAACGATCGTTCATACGATAAAAAATTTTGAGGCTTCGGAGTTTTGAGTGGGTTCAAATTTTAACTCCGGCAGGCATAAGATTATAATTTGCTCAGATAAAAAAAAATCGAATTTTTTGCAAAAAAATAGTTAAAATTAAGCGCCAAGAAAAGAAAATGCCGGATTATAAAAAGCAATTAGAGAAAGTGCCGTAGCCTTGAAAAATAGCCGGATTGTAAGTAAAATATTTCAATGCGAAAAATTGAAAATCCTATACATCTCACGCCTTACCCAGCAGATTATTATAGGCTGTCTTGAGGCAACCTATATCCGTGCCCAAAGCCAGAAAGGAATAACCTTTGTCCATCTGCTCTTCAATGCCCATATCTGCCTTAAGGAGCATCCCGGCACGCTTACCAAATCTTCTTGCCGCTGAAAGGACCTTCAGTTCGGACGCTCGCATATCCCCCGAGGAGTAATCTCCGAAACAGCCAAGATCCATACTCAAATCCGAGTGCCCTACAAAAAAGATGTCCACGCCACGCACAGCCGCAATAGCCTCAATATTAGAAACCGCAACTGAAGTTTCCACCTGCACCGCCACGATAAGTTTCGCATTTGCCTCTCGGAAATATTCCTTGAAATTGTGTCCGTAGCAGGAGGCTCGGCTCGAAGAGCTGTTGTGGAGTGAAAGACGGGAAGTGATATGTATCCCAGAGTCGTTTTGTTTTTCGCATTCAATAATCATATCAGATTTTAACACTCTTAGGAAGCGCATTTATCCTGTATTTTACCGTATGAAAATCAGTTTTTTAGTTGATTTTTATCCACACGATTACACGAATACCCTATTGTTTGATGATTATTGTTTATCCAGAATGGTTCGAATCTGTTCGCACATGTTTTTTTCCATCATATGCACTTTTTGCATGGCTGTAAAAGCAGCAGCCTGGGCTGCTTGATCATTCGAGGTAATACAGTCAATTTCTTTTAACACTGCCTGCGGTTCATGATCATCAATGTTGATCAGCCAGTTGCCAAGTCCTATGTCGCGGAACATTTCTGCTTTTACGCCGTGCGCCGGTGTGTAATAATGAATGCAGGGAACTCCCTGCGCTAATGCCATTATACAGGAATGCGGCTCCATTGCCACCAACAGGCGTGCTTTGCTGTAAATGGAAACTGCTTCGTCGGCATTCCAGAATGAACTTCGGTGCACAACTTGAGCGCGAATTTGTTCAGGCAGCGGATCATAGAGCAGCCGCCGGGCATGCGGTATTTCTTTATCTACTTCAGGTGCGAGCAGTACCTTGCCGCCTGTGCTGCGGATAAAATATTCTATAATAACCCGCAGCTTTTCAGATCGTTTATTATCTTCATCTTTCTGCAGCGCAGTGGGTTCTTTGGGATTAAGTGCATCAGCCGCATCGTGCAGTTTCGGGGTATTGGTGCGCGGAATTACCGCCATGAACGAGTGTTCATCAAGGCTGTTTTTCCGAAGAAAGGAATCGGCCCTCTGATCATCGCGTACATCAATACCGAAGCATCCGTCAGGTCCGAATCGCAAGACTTGGGGTGAAACGCCGATACGCTGCAGATAGGCAAGCGAAAGGCTGTCGCGGCAGTAAATAAAGGCGGCCTGCCCCAGCAGATGCCGGGCTTCATTGAGCTGATCATCCCGGAACCCGTCAAAAGATTGGCCGTAGAGGCCGAACGGTTTTCGCGCCTTTAGGCAGGCGCGGATAAACCCGTAATTAATGGGCCAGAATTGATTGTAATGCATACCTGAATTTTGAATTACCAGATCTGCCAGATCAAATGCTTTCTGAAGTTCCGGGTGTTCAGCGCTGCCGTCTTCGGTAATTCTTCCTTGTATAAAATCCACAGAGGGAAAGCGCCGTTTGAGCATACCATTTACTTGATCATTTGTTTTATGCAGGCAGACAGTAACATGAGCGTGCGGAATATGTTCGGTTAAATAGCGAAGCGTACCCGGCGTATGGCCTATGTCGCCGATATTAATAGTCTGCCAGCCGCTTAACAGCAGGATTTTTTTCGGA